>NZ_JARAMO010000231.1:0-35147 GCF_028807275.1 Mameliella sp. AT18 | reverse complement strand
CCGGTGTTGCCGCCGCCCAGCCAGCCCTTTTCGATCACCGCGACATTGGTGATGCCAAAGTTCTTGCCCAGGTAATAGGCGGTCGCCAGCCCGTGTCCCCCGGCGCCCACGATAACCACGTCATAGCGGCTTTTGGGTTGGGCATTGCGCCAGGCGCGTTCCCAGTTCTTGTGGCCGGAAAGGGCTTCTCGGGCAATGGCAAAGGCGGAATAACGTTTCATGGGCTCGAATCCGGTCGGTCCGTTTCGGGTGTGATGCACACAAAAGTCATAGCTCAGGCGCATGCAACCGTCACTATCTCGTGTGGTTGCGACATGGCGCGTCACAGTGGGATTTTGTCCTTTTTTCCGACCCGCCAGCGCCTTAAGTGAGGTAGCAGAAAGGGAGGCCGATGACCGTATTCTGGATAGTGACCACCGCCCTGGCCCTGCTCTGCGCAGGGGCCCTGGTTCTGGCCCTCTTGCGCGGACGGCGCGCCACGGGCCCGGCAGAGGCCTATGACCTCGAGGTCTACCGCGATCAGCTGAAAGAGATCGAGGCGGACGCGGCACGCGGCAAGATCCCCGCCGAGGAGGCAGAGCGCCTACGGGTCGAGATCTCGCGCCGGTTGCTGGCGGCGGACGCCAAGCTGCAGGCGCGCGGCGAGCGGGCCGAGCAACCCCGTGCGCTGGGATTTGCCCTGGCGGCGGTCATCGCGCTGGTGGTGGTGGGCGGTGCCTTCGGGCTCTACGCCCGGATCGGCGCGGCGGGCTATGGTGACGTTCCGCTCAAGGCGCGGCTGGCCCGTGCCGAGGAGGCGCTGAAAAGCCGTCCCTCGCAGGCCACGATGGAGGCGCGCATTCCGCCCCAGGCCGCGCCGGACGCCACCCCGCAATACCTGGCGCTAGTCGAACGGCTGCGCGAGGCGGTCAAGGCTCGCCCCGACGACATCCAGGGCCACGTCCTGCTGACCCGGTCCGAGGCGGCGCTGGGGAATTTCTCCGCCGCCTACACTGCCCAGGCGCAGGTCATCCGGCTCAAGGGCGACGCGGCCACCGCCAAGGACTTTACCGATCTTGCCGACATGATGATCCTGGCCGCCGGCGGCTATGTCTCGCCCGAGGCGCAGGCGGTGCTGGAACAGGCCCTGTCGCGCGATCCGGACAACGGCGTGGCGCGCTACTACGGCGGCTTGATGATGGCCCAGGTGGGCCGCCCCGACGTCGGGTTCCGCATGTGGAACAAGCTGCTGCGCGAAAGCAGCGCGCAGGACCCCTGGGTGCAGCCGATCAGCGACCAGATCGAGGACCTCGCCTTCATGGCCGGGGTGCAGAACTTCCAGATGCCGCAACTCGCCGGTGCCACGCCGCGCGGGCCCAGCGCCGCCGACATCGACGCCGCCCGCGACATGACGCCGGAAGAGCGGCAGGAAATGATCCGCGGCATGGTCAGCCAGCTCTCCAGCCGCCTCGCAGAGGAAGGCGGCCCGGTCGAGGACTGGGCGCGGCTGATCTCCTCGCTGGGCGTGATCGGCGAGACGGAGCGCGCCGGCGCGATCTACACGGAGGCCCGGACGGTCTTTGCCCAAAGCCCAGAGGCACTGGAGCTGTTGAAAGGCGCCGCCCAACGCGCCGGGGTTGCCGATTGACCTGCATGCCGGCCCCCTGCGCGCCCTGGCCTTCTTTGGGCCTGCAAATACCTCCGGGGGAGTCGCGCCGCGCGCGACGGGGGCAGCGCCCCCTGCCCCGAGCCGGCGGCCGAAGGCCGCAGGCGAGACGACCTGCGCGCCGCAAGGCGCCCATCCGGATTGCCGCCATCCACGGAGCGCCGCAGCGATGATCCACGACAGCATCGACACATTCACCGCCGACCTGCCGCCGATGGGGGCCCTGGCCGGGCTGGACCTCGGGACACGCACCATCGGGGTGGCCGTCAGCGACAGCTTCCGCTCTGTCGCGACGCCGCTGGAAACCATCAAGCGCAAGAAATTCGGCGTCGACGCGGCGGCACTGGTCAAGATCCTCGGGGCCCGCAACATCGGCGGGGTGGTTCTGGGCCTGCCGCGCAACATGGATGGCAGCGAGGGGCCGCGCTGCCAGTCGACCCGCGCCTTCGCCCGCAATTTCGCCGCGCTCTGGGAGGGGCCGATCACCTTCTGGGACGAACGCCTGTCGACCGTGGCGGCGGAAAAGGCCTTGCTGGAGGCGGATACGACCCGAAAACGTCGCTCCGAGGTCATCGACCACGTCGCCGCCGCCTATATCCTGCAAGGAGCGCTGGACCGGATGCGGTACCTGAACGCGCAACCGGGCGCGGTGGACGCGCCCGAGTAGGCCGGAGCAAGTGGGTATGAAAGACGATATCTGGTCCCGCAACGAGGTCCAAAGCCCCTGCATCAAGGTCTGCGTCATCCATCCACAGGAACGGCTCTGCACCGGCTGCCTGCGCACCGCGCGGGAAATCTCGATGTGGTCCAGCATGAGCACAGAAGAACGCCGCGAAGTGATGGATGACCTGCCTGACCGTGCCGGGCGGCTGCGCAAACGGCGCGGCGGGCGCGCGGCGCGGATGAAATCCCGGAACTAATGCCATTGGCCGACCGCTCCGACGAAGATCGGGGACAGGCAAAAGGGGGCGCCGCCCCCATCTCCCTTCGGTCGATTCCCCCGGGGTATTTTTGCCAAGAAGAAGCCCTGGGGCCTGGCGCGGAACTCACCCGGCGAGCCACGCCTCCGCGCCGCCCATGACCTGGGGGCGGAAATAGGCCACCATGCGTCCTTCCGGGGGCGCCTGGGCGCCCTCGGCCCAGGGCGCGATCCCGTGCAGGGTCAGCCGATGCAGCAAAAGCGCCTCGCCCGGCGCGGCGGGCAGTACCACCCTGCGGCAGGTTTCGAAACAGGTGCGGCGCGCGGCCTGGTAGGCCTCGGTCACGTCCACATCGGCCCAGGTCTCGGGCGGCTTCCCTGCCAGCGCGGCGCGCAGGGCGTCGCGCATGACGTGGTGGCTGCCCTCCCAGGCGACCAGAGGGCTGGCGCCGGGATCGGCCTCTGTCAGCGGCAGGCCGAGGATCCAGGCATGGGGTTCGCGGATATGGCGGCGGCGCGCCGCGCCTTCGGCCAGCACCCCGTCCACATGGGCCGCGTCGCGGTTCAGGCGGTAGCGAAACCCGGCCTCGCTTTCGCCCGCGCGGGGGCGCGGGTAGCCGGGAAAGGTGATCGAGAGCTGCGCCGGGTGCAGCGCGGGCAGCGGCGCCAGCGCGGCGGGCGCGGCGCCCGCCAGGGGCACGCCGCCGATGCTGCCGTCGGGTGCCGTGGGCAGGGCATCGACGCCCACGAACCAGGTGCCCTCGCATTGCAGCCATTGCGCCCGCATCGCCGGATCGGCCAGCACGGCGCGGCCCGCCTCATGCGCCGCCGCGGCCCATTTCAGCGTCTCGGGGTCGGCGTCGAAGCGGGTCCAGCCCTGCGTCTCCAGGTCGTTCAGCCCCACAGCGCCTCGCGCATCATGTTGGCCGCGACAATCAGGATGAAGACCGCAAAGATCCGCCGCAGCACCATCGCGTCCAGCGCATGGGCCAGCTTTGCACCAAGGGGCGCCGTCAGCACCGTCATGCAGATGGTGATCAGGAAGGCCGGGCCATTGACCGCGCCCAGGGTCCAGGGCGGTGCGCCATCGACCTGCACGAAGAGGAACCCCAGCACCGAGGGCACCGCGATCAGCAGGCCAAAGCCCGCCGCCGTCGCCACCGCCCGGTGCATCGGCACGCTGTAGAGCGTCATCAGCGGCACGCCGAAACTGCCACCGCCGATCCCCATCAGCACCGAGAGGAACCCGAGCACCGGCGACAGGATGGACCGCGTCACCGTTCCCGGCATCTGCGGCGCGATGCGCCAGTCCTTGCGCCCGAAAGCCAGGTAGATCCCCACGATCGTCGCCAGCACGGCAAAGATCACCGCCAGCGCGTCCGAGCGCAGCCCGGCGGCGATCAGCACGCCCACCACCGCGCCCAGCGCGATCCCCGGCGCCCAGGATTTCAGGATGTCCCAGTCCACCGCGCCGCGCTTGTTGTGCGCCATGACCGAGCGCGTCGAGGTCACGATGATCGAGGCCAGCGAGGTCGCCAGGCAGATCTGCATCAGCTGCGGCCCGTCAAACCCCGTTGCCGAGAAGACGTAGAAATAGGCCGGGACCAGGATGATCCCGCCCCCCACGCCGAAAAGACCTGCCAGGATACCGGCGAAACCCGCCGCCACCACCAGGATGCCCACGAGGGGCAGAAGTACCGAAAGATCCATGTTGTTCAGGCCGCCTTTGCTGGTCCGATATGTGAAAGCGCCTCTTCGACAAGCTCCGGCCCCGCGCCCTCGCGCGTGGCCCCGGTCGAGAGTACCTGCCGCCAGCGCCGTGCGCCCGGGCGGCCCGAAAAGAGGCCAAGCATGTGCCGTGTGACCTGGTGCAGCTTGCCGCCTGCCGCCAGATGCGCCTCGATGTAGGGCAGCATGGCGCGGGCCACGCCCTCGGCGGTCTGGTCCCGGGCGTCGCCCCAGATCCGCGCATCCGCCTCGCCGAGGATGTCCCAGGGCTGGTGATAGGCGGCGCGGCCCACCATGACGCCGTCCAGGCCCTGTTCAAGGAAGGCCGCCGCCTGGTCGAGATCGGTGATGCCGCCGTTGACCGACAGATGCAGGTGCGGGAACAGGCCCCGCATCCGTTGCACCAGGTCATAGTCCAACGGGGGAATGTCACGGTTTTCCTTGGGGCTCAGCCCCTGCAGCCAGGCCTTGCGCGCGTGAATGATGATGCGCGAACAGCCCACGGCGCCCAGCCGGGCGAGGAACTCGGGCAGGACCTCCTCGGGGTTCTGGTCGTCGACGCCGATGCGGCATTTCACCGTCACCTCGACATCCACCGCATCCTGCATCGCACTGACGCAATCTACCACGGTCTGCGGGTGTTTCATCAGCACCGCGCCGAAGGTGCCCGATTGCACCCGGTCGGAGGGGCAGCCGCAGTTCAGGTTGATCTCGTCATAGCCCGCCGCCTGTCCCAGTTTCGCGGCCTGCGCCAGTTCGCGCGGGTCCGACCCGCCCAGCTGCAGCGCCACGGGATGTTCCGAAGGATCGAAGTCCAGCAGGTGCAACGCCCCGCCGCGCACCAGCGCGGGGGCCGTCACCATCTCTGTGTAAAGCAGCGCACGCCCCGAAATCAGCCGGTGGAAATAGCGGCAATGCCTGTCGGTCCAATCCATCATCGGTGCAATGGCGAAACGCCGAGATACGCTAATCTGCGATTTCCTTTCTTTTTCCACTACTTACACCCTACTGCTCTCAATCGCTCTTGTCTCATTTTCTTCGTTCATGTACCAAATTCGTCGATTTTGACACCTGATTTGGTACAATGTACCAAATGAAATCGCGTGTACCAAACGAGGAATCCGCCATGGGCACCATAACCGCGCGCAAGCGCAAGGACGGCAGCGTTGCCTATCTGGCGCGGGTGCGGGTCATGCGTGATGGTTTCACCTATCACGAGACAGAAACATTTGACAGGCGGCCGACCGCCACGTCGTGGGTCAAGAAGCGCGAGCGCGAGCTCGCGAAACCAGGTGTGATCGCCGAATACAAGGCTGCGGACCCGCCGCTGGCAAAAGCCATCGACCGGTACACCGAAGAGTCCTTGAAGGAAATTGGCCGGACAAAAGCTCAGGTTCTCAGAGCGATCAAGAACTATCCCATCGCCGACATGCCCTGCTCCACCATCAAGTCGAAGGATATCATCGAGTTCCTGCAATCGCTGACCAGTCAGCCTCAGACCGTCGGCAACTACGCTAGCCACCTCGCCGCCATCTTCGCGATCGCGCGGCCGATGTGGGACTACAGATTGGATGACCACGAGATGCGAGACGCGATTTTGGTCGCCCGCCGGATGGGCATCATTTCGCGCTCTGTTCAACGCGACCGCCGACCGACGCTGGCCGAACTTGACAAGCTCCTCGCGCACTTCGCCGATCGCCGCAAGAAGGTCCCTCAGGCCATGCCGATGCACAAGGTCATTGTGTTCGCCCTCTTTTCGACAAGGCGCCAAGCAGAAATCACACAGATCACTTGGGATGACTTTCAAAAAGAGCACGGGCGCGTGCTCGTGCGCGACATGAAGCACCCGGGAGAGAAGATCGGAAATGATACCTGGGTCGATCTGCCGGAGGAGGCCATTCAGGTCATTGAAAGCATGCCCAAGACCAAGCCGGAAATCTTTCCCTATTCGCCCGACGCCATTACTGCGAACTTCACGCGGGCCTGCAAGCTGCTTGGGATCGAGGACCTACGCTTCCACGATCTGCGGCACGAAGGGATTTCCCGGCTGTTCGAGATGGGCCGGAACATTCCGCAGGTCGCCGCGGCAAGCGGACACCGGTCCTGGGTCAGTCTCAAGCGCTACACCCATATTCGTGAAGCAGGTGACAAATATGAGAACTGGAGCGGCTTGAAAGACGCTATCAACAACGTATGAGCGTGGCAGAGAGGCACTATGATGGTTCTGGGGACCCGCAATAGCGTTCCAATCCGGTTCACCGATCACTCGACCGAACAATGCCGGTCTCGAAGCGGTGCTCACCTGAACGTATCCAGTCGCTTACACCCTCGACTGCTGACGTGCTGTCGGATCGAAGCGCACACTCCCACACCGTCCCCACACGCCAACCAGCCTGCCGCAGCTGTGCCACGTGGCGGCGATCACGTTCGACGTTCTTTTCGAATTTGCTGGACCAGAAGTCTGCATTTGAGCCAGGTACGGAACACCAGTGACAGCCTTGGTGGCGATGCCAGAAGCAGCCGTGGACGAAAATGACTACCCGGTATTTCGGTAACACGATGTCAGGCTTGCCGGGCAGCGCCGCATCATGCAACCGAAATCGAAACCCTGCACGATGAAGTGCCTTGCGCAGGAGCAGTTCCGGCCGGGTATTCTTGCCGCGAATCTCCGACATCATTCGCGATCGCGTGGCGGCATCAACTATATCAGCCATGAATTGAGACCTGTATTTCCGGCTTCAGAATGTTATTCATTCAAGGTAAGTTATTGGTTCGGGGAAGCGTGATTCTTGTCAACATATTCCGTCGTCGACATTTTTGCAGGCCCGGGCGGCCTTGCCGAGGGATTTTCGAAGGTTCGCCGGGCAGACGGAAACCCGGCTTTCCGCCTCGAACTGTCAGTCGAGAAGGAAGTGACCGCGCATTCGACCCTGCTGTTGCGGGCCTTCCTGCGGCAGTTCAGCGGAAAATTTCCTGACCGCTATTACGACTTCATCAACGACGGCGGCGAGGAGCCGGACTGGGCCACGCTGTTCCCCGACCAATGGGCCGCTGCATCGCAGGAGGCATGGCAACTCGAACTGGGGAAAGAAGACCCGGAGCTCAGACTGAATGATCGCATCGACGCGATCCGCGAAAAAGCGGATGGAAACACGATTCTCATCGGTGGTCCGCCCTGCCAAGCCTATTCCCTTGTAGGCCGCGCCCGAAACCAGGGCAAGGAAGGCTATGTTGCAAGTGAGGATAGCCGACATTTTCTCTACAAGGAGTACATCCGTATTCTAGATCGGCTGCAGCCTGCGGCATTCGTCATGGAAAATGTGAAGGGGATGCTCTCCTCGTCAATCGATGGCGAGCGTCGCATCTTCGATCAGGTTCTGGAGGATCTGCGGGGTGACCAGCGCGATGCTGGGCGCTACCGGCTGTTTGCCCTTTCACCTCTGTCGCGCCGGAGACCGGAGGCTAAAACTATCGCTCCCCGTTCACGCGATTTCGTGATGCGCGCTGAAGACTTCGGCATTCCCCAGGCGAGACACAGGGTGATCGTCGTCGGAGTTCGCGAGGGTCTGGCACGCGATATCTCTGATCAAGCGGTCGCTGATCTGATCGAGAGGCGACACGCTGAAGCCACAGTCAGGGATGCAATCGGAGGCATGCCGAAGCTGCGCAGCGGGCTCAGCCGTTCTGCAGATGGTCCCGTCGAATGGCGTGCGGTCGTCTCGTCGGCAATGGCGAAGGTTTCCAGACTCGATCCGGGATTGATCGAGGACGAGAAACTCTCATTCACGTCAAAGGCAAAACACTACCTGGCCCTGCTTCAGAAAATGAATGAGGTCCCTCCGAGGGAAGGAGACAGCACTGGTATCTCGAAGCTCTGCTCCGAGGATCTCAGCAACTGGCTTGTCGACAGGAAGCTCACGCGGTTGCCCAACAACCAGACGCGAGGTCACATGGCAGAGGATCTGGCCCGCTACTTCTTTGCTGCCGTTTTTGGCGAGGTGGTCGGCCGCTCACCGAAGGCATCGGATTTCCCTTCCGAACTGGCGCCAAACCACCACAACTGGTCCACGGGAAAGTTCTCCGACCGTTTTCGCGTCCAGCTATGGGATGCGGCTTCGACCACCATCACGTCTCACATCTCCAAGGATGGGCATTACTTCATTCATCCGGACCCATTGCAGTGTCGAAGCCTCTCCGTTCGTGAGGCTGCCCGACTGCAGACCTTTCCAGACAACTATCTCTTCAAGGGCAATCGCACGCAGCAATACGTGCAGGTTGGCAACGCGGTTCCTCCGCTGCTCGCGATGTGGATAGGCGAGGCACTTCATTCCCTCCTGACCGGGAAGGTCGAAAGCCTCGGACAGGAACGCGAAGCGGGAGAACTGGCCCATGTCTGCTGAATACGACATAGCCAATCCCGGGGCCACGGAGTTGTTCGAGTCGCTGCGCGCCTTCGGCTATGACCTTCCCACCGCGCTGGCGGATATCGTGGACAACAGCATTGCAGCCAAGGCTCGCAACGTCTGGATCGATCTGATCTGGGCAGGTCAGGAGTCCCGCATCACGATTCGCGATGATGGCGAGGGCATGTCCGAAAAGGCGCTGGTACAGGCAATGCGCCCAGGAAGCATGAGCCCGCTTGCTCATCGATCTTCAAGTGACCTTGGGCGTTTCGGGCTTGGCATGAAGACGGCATCGATATCCCATTGCCGCTGTCTCACTGTACTCAGCAGATCAGCACATACGTCAGTTACCGCCAGGCGGTGGGACCTGGATTACATTGCCTCAACCGAGACGGGCGAATGGCGGCTACTCAAGGGTCCTGATCTTGCAAGCGAGGGTGATCTTGGTCTGCTTGCCAAGCAGACATCCGGAACGGTGCTGTTCTGGGATCGACTCGATCAGCTCGTTGGCACCGCTTCCGCCGACGATGAAACCGCGCAGAAGCACTTTCGTGAACGCGCAGATGCCGTGAAACAGCATCTGGCAATGGTATTCCACCGCTTTCTCACAGGGCGGAATGCGATCAGCATCCATCTGAACGGACGCAAGATCGAGCCTTGGGATCCGTTCATGGAAGACATCGATGCGGTGGACCCTCTTCCCGCAGAAACGCTGACTGCGGACGGCGCACAAATCGAGATCAAAGCCTTCATTCTCCCTCATCACAGCAAGATTTCGCCTGAACGGCATGCGCTTGGCGCCGGACCGAAAGGCTGGAACGCACATCAGGGTTTCTACATCTACAGGAACCGCCGCCTATTGGTCGCGGGTGATTGGCTCGGGCTGGGAATGCAGAAGGAAGAGCATTTCAAGCTGGCGCGCATCAGGATCGATCTGCCCAACTCAGCTGATCTTTCGTGGCAGATTGATGTCAAGAAGTCACGCGCGCGCCCTCCCGCCAAATTGCGCAAGGACCTCCAGCGTATCGCCCGGGTCGCACGCGGTCGGGCATCCCGGATCTACAGGCATCGTGGAAAAATTCTGCAGCGTCAGCATGGCGACAAGCAGTCGTTTCTCTGGACGCACCTCACCAGGCACGGGAAGACATTCTACAAAATCAATAGAGAGCATCCACTCGTTCGCAGGGTGCTCGAGGATTCTGTTGATCGCGATGCGTCTCGTGCTCTGCTCAATCTGATCGAGCAGACAGTCCCTGCCCCGCTGATTGTCATCAACAACGCAGAGTCACCCGACGGTTTCGGCCTGCCCTTCGAGGGCGCGTCCGGCGAACTGCGCAAAGCGATGGAGGCGGTGTACTCGGCACTCAGACACGAAGGAAACGAACCTGCCTCGGCCGCCCGAGCACTGATGGGGATGGAACCCTTCAATCAGTATCCTGAGCTGATTGCCGGCTTCCTGGACGAGATCACCAGCGCAATGGCGGCGAAAGAAATCGAAAAAAGGGGCTTTGAATGACGGCAGGATCAAATGAATCCTTGTTCTCCAGCGCCTATGGAGTTGCTGACTCGCTGCTTCTGATGGAGCCGCGCATCACCCAAGACGCGCTGGAGCGAACCGTGACAGCCGTGCTGTCCATGCCGCAATTCGGGAGCATAGACGGCAATCGACTTCTGAAGGAACTGGAGGCAAAGAACAATACGCATGTCAGCGGCTATTCCGTCATCGACGACAATGATTTCAGTGCCTGGATCGCGGCGTCGCAGGAAACACGGCCGTTCGAATTCTGGAAACGCTACCGCCACTATCTCGACAGGAAGAAGCGTTTGCCCCGCGAGGTGCTGGATCAGCTCGACCGCCTGACGGACGACATCCTGGATCGCCTACGCAACCCGGAGACTGCCGGCGAGTGGGATCGGCGCGGCTTGGTGGTCGGCGACGTGCAGTCCGGCAAGACGTCCAACTACACCGGCCTGATCTGCAAGGCCGTGGACGCCGGCTTTCCACTCGTGATCGTCCTGGCAGGCATTCACAACAGTCTTCGAAGCCAGACCCAGCTCAGACTGGATGAGGGGTTTCTTGGCTTTGATACCCGCCTCAACCTTCTTGCCGAACAGGAAAATCAGAGGATCGGTGCAGGCAAGATGCCAAGTGCGCCGTTCCTTGTCGCACATTCGCTCACCAGCAGCACGGATGGCGGCGACTTCAAGCAGGCAACGGCCCAAGGCACGCGCATCATCCCCGGAGGCCGTGATCCGGTCATCCTGGTTGTCAAGAAGCGCGTGTCGATACTGAAGAACCTGCTCGCCTGGGTTCTCTCGGTGCGTGGCGTCGACGACCCTGATGTCCCAGGCGGAAAGACAATCCGCGACGTACCCCTGCTCGTGATCGATGACGAAGCCGACAACGCATCGGCAAACACGAACGAGTACCGCGACGATGACGGAAACATCGATGAAGATGCGGATCCGACAAAGACCAATGGCTTCATTCGAAGCCTGCTGACCGCTTTCGAAAAGAGCGCCTATGTCGGCTATACGGCGACACCATTCGCAAATGTCTTCATGCACCATCAAGCCTATTCGAATGCGCATGGCCAGGACCTTTTTCCCCGAAGCTTCATCATCAATATCCCGGCGCCATCGAACTACATAGGACCTGAAAAGGTGTTCGGGCTGAATCGTCCGGGAACCGAGGGTGAAACGCCCGGCCTGCCGATCATCAGGCGCGTCCGGGACGCAAGCCCCTGCTTTCCACCGAAACATAAGAAGGAGCTCTCCGTTTCGGCCCTGCCTGCATCGCTGAAAGAGGCCATCCTGGCCTACATTCTGGCGTGTTCCGCGCGCCGTGCTCGTGGCGAAGTCGATGCAGACAACTCCATGCTCGTCCATGTCACACGCTTCACGCTCGTGCAGGATCAGGTTGCCCGGCTGATCGAAGAGGAACTCGCCGACATCAGGCGGCAGCTTGAATTTCCCGGAACAGGTGGTGACGCCGAAGAAAGGCTGAGACAGCTCTGGGACAGCGACTTTGACGCGAACGCGCCGAAAATCCGAGAACTGCTGCCCGACCACGATCTGCCGGAACTCATATGGGACCAGGTACGGCAGCAACTGTTCGATGCAACCAAGCGCATGACTGTTCGCAGAATCAACGGGTCTGCAAAAGACGCACTTGACTATACCGACCACCCGCTTGGCCTTTCGGTGATTGCGGTGGGCGGCGACAAGCTGTCCCGCGGACTGACTCTGGAAGGACTGAGCGTCAGCTACTTCGTACGCACATCGCGCATGTACGACACTCTGATGCAGATGGGCCGATGGTTCGGCTATCGGCCGCGCTATGCGGACCTCTGTCGCCTCTACACGTCACCCGATCTCGTCGACTGGTACCGTCACATCGCGACAGCCACCGCCGAGCTCCGCGAGGAATTCGATCTGATGTTCGCCAACGGCGAGAACCCGCTCCAGTTCGGCAACCGCGTGCGAACTCATCCAGATGGGATGCTGATCACGGCTGCCAACAAGATGCGCTCGGGTGCCTCGGTTCGCGCGGGTTTCTCCGGAACGATCTCGGAGACCGTTTCATTCGACATATCAAGCGCAGAGCACAATCTGAATGTCTTCTCTGAGTTTCTGGAGGGATTGCCACGTATAACCGGCAATGGCCGCTTTGTCTGGACAGATGTCGATGGCGGCAGAGTGGCAGAGCTCATGGGATCGCTAGAAACTTCGCGCGACTCCTGGAAGGCCAATTCAAGGGCGATCTCCGACTACGTCACCAATCGTGTGGGCGCTGGTCGACTCAAAAACTGGACAATAGCGCTCATCGCGAACGGCCGCTCGAAGGTGCCGGCCCGGATCGGTCCATACGACGTCATTCTCACGGAACGTGAAAATCACATGCCTGGTGATCGCGAGAAGGTGACCATTGGTCGGCTGGTCAGTCCGCGCGACGAAACCATCGACTTCAGCCAGGATCAGATCGACAAGGCGATGACAGAGACCATTGCCGCATGGCAACGAAAATCACCACCCAAACGCGATCAGCCAAAGTCGGCGAGTGGCCCGTTCATTCGCAGACAGCGGAGCCCGGATCACGGGTTGTTGCTGATCTATCCAATCGATGCTGGCCTCGATGGCGATATCCCGATCATGGGTTTTGCCGTCAGCTTTCCTTTCGATGCCGACGCACCGCTGATCGACTACGCCGAAAACAGCGTCAAACAGCTAGAGGAGCTGTTCGCATGAACCCCGACGAACTGGTCGAACTCTGGCGCAGTCTTGCCGAGGGACAAGGCACGTCCGGAATGGATCGGCGCAGACTGGACACGGAGGCAGCGGTTGATCTGTTCGCCTGCATCTTCTGGCCCAGTGGCCGTCTCGGGCTCCTCATCGAAGGTGATGGAGAGCAGCGCCCTCCGACGGACAGAATACCGACCTGCCGAGGTGTAAAGGTCCTGCACGAAGTACTTGACCCGGCGAACCCTCGGACGGTCCTGCGCGTCATGCTGGAGGATGATCGTCTCCGCGAGATATTTGCCGTGCTTTCCGCCGATCTCGTGAATGCTGTTGGGGCTGAGCGGAACACGACTGCTGGATTGCGCCGATGCATCGACCGGCTCTCGATGTGGCAGGGTTTGTTTGAACGTGTCCCCGCAGAAGGACTGTCGCAGGAAGCGCAACGTGGCCTCTTCGGTGAACTGATCATTCTCGAGAGCCTCTGCCTCGCCCATATGGAGGCCTATGAGGCCGTAACATCCTGGTCGGGACCGAGCGCCTCACATCAGGATTTCACGGTCGGAGACGCCGCAATCGAAGTGAAGACGACACTCTCGAAGCTGCATGCACGGCTTGCGATTGCCAACGAGAGGCAACTTGACGAGCGCTCACATCGGGCGCTGCTGCTTGCACATGTGTGTCTCGAGGAAAGCAGCGCGCGAGGGATTGCGCTTCCCGCGCTGGTTGCCCGGATACGCTCGCAACTGCAGTCAGATCACACGGCAGCACGGGAGTTCGACGATCGCCTGCTGCAGGGTGGATACCTCGAAGTACACGCTCCACTCTATGCGATGAGCCGCTATCGCGTGACCGACCTGCATTATTTCCACGTCTGCGGGAATTTCCCCCGATTGACCGAAGCAAACCTTCCATCCGGCGTGGGCGACATCCGCTACACCATCATCGCCGGCGACCTGTCCGAATATGCGATCCCCCGAGAAAGGGCGGTCCAGCTCCTGATGGGGCCCAATGACTGAACTTGAAGAGCTCCACGCGTTCGGTCGCAACATACAGCAGGATGTCATCGCTCATGCTGATGCCGCCGAGGATGGCGCGCTAAGAGCGGAAGCGTTCACCGAGATCGTGATTGGCTATCTGGCGGAGGTCGGCGAGATAGACGATGGAATATCGTGCCCTTTCGAAGCGCGTGGGATGCGGTGCAGCGGCTACTACCTTTCCGAGGACAACGACCGTCTTGATCTGTTTCTGACCATTCCGCGCCTCGACGGAGCAGCAGGCACGACATCCAAGACCGAGATAGACACGGGTTTCCGGCGCCTGTTCACATTCCTCGAAAAGGCAATCGAAGGCATTCACCAGGGACGTGAGGAAGCGCTGGACGGCTACGACATGGCGCGATCGATCTGGCAGGCGCGAAACGACATCAGCCATGTTCGTCTTTTCGTGATCACCGACGGGCTGGCCACAATCGAACGGATCGAGGACGAGACCCTGCACGGCATCGAGATATCGAGTCATCTCTGGGATCTGCGCCGCATTCATCGTGCTGTCTCGTCGGGCACGGGGCACGAAGCCATTCACGTCAATTTTGCAGAGATGTGCGCAAGCCCGCTTCGCTGCATTGTTTCCGAACCGGAGAATGCCGGATATCGCTGCCTGCTGGCAGTCATCCCCGGTGACGTTCTCGTCGAGATGTACAAGCGGTTTGGGCCCAAGCTGCTCGAACGCAACGTGCGGAGCTTTCTCCAGTTGCGAGGCAAGGTGAACCAGAGCATCCGCAAGACCATCCTCGATGAACCTCAAATGTTTCTCGCCTTCAACAACGGCCTGTCTGTCACTGCCTCCGGGCTTGCTCTCGAGGATCATGGCGACGGAACGGTGAACCTGATTTCTGCCGAGGATTTTCAGATCGTGAATGGCGGCCAGACCACCGGCTCGATATTCCGAGCATCACGAAAGGATTCGGCCGATCTCAGCCGTCTTCAGGTTCCGGTCAAGATCACCGAAATTCTCTCGGGCGGCGATGTCGAGGAAATCGCGCCCCGCATTTCCCAGTCCGCCAACAATCAGAACAAGGTTAATATGGCGGACTTCTCGTCCAATCATCCCTTTCATCGACGAATGGAGGAGCTGTCGCGCTCAATCTGGGCACCACCCGCACCGGGCCTGCAGCGTCAATCCCGCTGGTTCTACGAACGGGCGCGCGGCCAGTATCACGACGCTCTTGCGCAGAACAAGACTCCTGCACAACGCAAGGCGTTCGAGGCAATTCATCCGCGTCGGCAGATGATATCAAAGACGGACCTCGCCAAGTTCGAACACACTTGGTCACAGTTACCCAACATCGTCAGTCGAGGTGCCCAAAAGTGCTATCTCGACTTCATGGATGTCCTGGACCGGCGAGGTCAGTTCCTGCCGGACGAAGCGTTCTTCAAACGAGCTGTTTCGCGCGCCATCCTGTTCAAGGAAACCGAGCGTATCGTCTCACGGCAAAAATTCGGCGGCTATCGCGCAAACATTGTCACCTACACATTGGCATGGCTGTCTCACAGCACCGCGAAGCGGATCGACCTTGACGCGATCTGGGACCTTCAGGGCCTGTCGCCTTCGCTTTCGAGTTTCATCAATGTCGTTTGCGTGCATGCCCATGAACACATCACCAATTCTCCCGGCGGCCAGAACGTCACTGAATGGTGCAAGAAGGAAAGATGCTGGGAATCCTTTCGCGATGTGGAGATCGACATCCCGCCCGTTCTTGAAGACGAATTGCTGAGCCGCGAAAAGGCAGGGACGCAGAGCACCAGGCACGCACTTGAAGAACAGACGACAGCCCAAGAGGCGGAGCTGATCAATCGCGTCGCGGCAGTTTCGGCCGAGACATGGTTTGCCCTGTCAGCCTGGGCAAAAGACACCCAGTCACTCCAGCCTTGGCAACGAAGCCTGTCCTTCAGCCTTGGGAAGCTCGCCGGAAACGGAAAGCCCCCCACTCGAAAGCAGGCAACGCATGGGGAGACAATTCTCGCAGATGCCCGCAAGCTCGGATTCAGGAGCTAGATTGAGTGCATTCTGCGTTTTCTCTCACGTTCAGGTCGGTAGGACGGGTTACAATTCATTTTAAAACGGATCTGCTTCTTCAGCATGACGTACAAACAGAGGCCATAAGGACAGAATTCAACAACAATGAATGAAAGTATTCCTCCTCAGATCGATCTGGAAGCCGATAGTCTTTTGAGGGTGATCCAAAGGATTGAAGCTGGCTGCCAATGTCCTAACGAGATCACGATTATTATCCCCTCGTACGCTATAGGACATGCAAATGAACATCTTTCGATATGCGAGGATCTTCTGGACATCTCCTATGTCACGGAAGCCATGGCGGCCTGCGTATCAAATCCGTCGCTTTCAATGCGTCGGCAATCGACCTCTCCCTACAGAACGCAATTCGTATTCAACGGAAAGGATCCCGGGCCAGACTTCCTTGGCCAACTGCGCCAAAGCTGCATGCATTTTGGTGGCGATGACCCCGACATCGCGAAACTGTATTCGGACTATTTCCAGAACTATCCTGATACCATGGAGCGTTACAAGGATAGCCTTGATGAACGGCAGTTCTTCTTTCCAGCCTTGATCGATGACTACCACGCAAATCTGATAAATGGCGCCTACTATACCTACGAACAATCCGACTGGGTACAAGCCGATCTCGCGCGATATCCGGAAAGGCGCTTCGGGTTTCACAAATCGGCCTTCTCGGCTCAGCTGGGTGCTGATGCTTTCGCCTCAATCGAAAGCTGGATCGTTTCCGCCAAGATCGATCTTGATGACTTTTTTCGCGCACTCAATCAGGATGTGGCGATATCACAATTCCATTCTGCCAAACTGTCGATGCTGAACAATGTGTGCATTGCGACGGCTGGTGATCTTCACGTGCATTTTCCGCTGGACGGCTTTCTGAAGGCGCGCATCTGTCAGTCGTTTCTTGGCGATGAAGACCAGGTTCTGTGCCTTGGATGGCAACGACCACTGTTTTCGGTCACGCCAGCGATGCTGTCGATGAGAGAATACGGACCTGTCAACCAGACCGTCTCGGGACACTCCTGCCTCGTTCACGAAAGCGGCGAACTAATCATCCTCACGGACAGCGAGGAAGGGTGGCATCACATTTTTTTTGAAAGTCGGGCGCTCGACATGCTCGAGACCAAGCAGCTAGGGCTTCAGGTTGCCGATCTGTCCTCCGGTATCGATCGTGCCCTTGGTGTTTCAGAGAACCATCGGTCCAACTGGCAGTCGCTTGACGACGAACAGTTCGAAGCCCTTTGCTATGATCTGATATATTGCCATCCCGGATTTGATCATGAAACGATCAGGAAAATGGGCCATTCCCGTTCAAGGGATGGTGGGCGCGATATCATCGTCTGGACACAGCCGGTCGCATACCGGGAGCCAAGCAAGAAGTTCGTTTTTCAGTGCAAACTGATCACCTCTAAGAGATCCCTCGGCAAGCGTGATGTTCCCGACATCGGTGACATGCTGGAACAGTATGGTGCGGAGGGGTTCGGCATCATGACCTCAGCCGCGATCGACGCCACGCTCTTCGACGCCGCAGATGCAATCTGCGAGCGACGGAACATTGCGCAGAAGCATTTCTCATCCTTCGAGATCGAACGGTTCCTGAATCAAAGACCTGAACTGCGCCGAAAATTCTTTGGGTCGTGATCTGAACACTCTGCAGTACCGAGGCACCAAACAGCCGTTCCCTACGGTGCCAAAGTCAGGGCTTTTTCTGTCCCCGCGCGCTCAAACGCGTCGGCACAGATCCGTGCCTCGTCCGAAAGCGCTCCCTGCTTCGCGTCCTGGCCGCTGCCTGCCTCTCCACACCGGCATTGGCTGACCCCTGCGAAGGCCGTTTACTGACACAAGGCTGGCGCAGAGATTTCCGGCATTGTGCGATATGTCGGAGACGGCGACAGCCTCTGTGTAGGCAAGACTGCCGATCCAGGCGAATGGATCGAAGTCCGCCTATCGGACTTCAATGCACCGGAACTCTACGGGCCTGGTGGAGGCGCAGCGAAAGCCGCCCTCGTTCGCGTCGCCCTCCATCATGCCGCCGCCTGCATCACCGAAGCGGGCCGCAACGGACGCGTGGCCTCCTTCGATCGCGTGATTGCTCGTTGCCGGATAGGCCACGACAACGTGGGTGATCTGCTTCGCGCCGAAGGAATCGCGGAGGGCGGCAATTGACCGACTGCGCAAAGCTATCTCGCGTTCAGCTTCTGCCTTTGGGCTGTCGTCAGAACGGAATTGTCTTTTTGCCATCGCCGCTCCTCCTATTTATCTGCAATATCAGGTGGCGCTTCGGGCAACTGCCCTCCTTCCCGTTCAGCACCCGACATCAACGCTTCAGTTGAAGGCTGTTGGTGGAAAAGCCAAAGCGGAAGTTGGCTTCTCTTGAAATCCCAAGCGGCGAGCGGTGCGAACCACTCGGGCACCGCTCGGCCATTGAGCTGGATGACTTGGTCTCCGTCGACGGTTCTGGTCGCGAAATACCGCGTAAATATCCGGCTCGCCCATCCAACCCCATCAAAACCTTGATCGGAGTGCTCCTCGGGTTTGGCCAAAAATTCGACTCCCGCTATGCCGTCATCTCCCATGATGGCGAATGGCCCTTCCACCGGCCACTCGCCGTACAGGAAGAGTATCTCTGCCAGGCGGCGATCCCGAGGATCAGTCAGTTCCACGTCGCCGCTAAAGACCTTAGCGGATCCAATGATGAACTCGGCCAGCCCCTCGGCGCTAAGGGTGCGGGGCTTATCTGTAGCGGCGCCGAGAACGAGCCGCAGCGGTGGCCTGGTGCAGATCGACACGTCGCCGAGACGGCCAAGCTCGTTGGCCATGATCGCTCCCGTCATAGTAATCCGAAGGCCACCGTCGGACCGCAGAAACGGTTTAGGCGCAATCACCGTCCAGAGGTTCCAGCGAGACCAGTAGATAGCAAGGCGCAATGGCACGCACACCGCATCAGCGTAGGCTTGCAACGAAGTAAGGTACTTTGCAGACATCGACGTCCGCTGCCTCTTCGGGTCTTCGCATCGGACGTTTTTCACCTCAATGAGCCATTGTTCGCCATCGTCGAGCACAACCCGAAAATCGGGCGCTCGAAGACTCGTCGCGGCGTGGACTCGTCCAATATCCTCTGTTTTCAACAGTCGGAATTTTCCGAGGCTGAGCACCATCGCCTCGAACATGCGTTCCGTTCGTGCGCCATGAATAAGGGTAGGATCAGCCAACGCTGTTTTCAGACTGGGAGCCGCGTCAGCAAAGAATCTGTCGACCAAAGCCGGGTCGTTGAGCGCTAAATTGTTCTGCTGAGCAAATTTGGCCACCAAAGCAAACAGATCGAAGGCCTTCATGGCCGGTCTCTCATTCTTAGGTTGCGGCGTCACGCGACATCTCCGATTGTTCCGATGGGGTCGACGATGGACTCACTCCTTGGCGATTTTTTCATTGAGCCATTCCTGGACCACCTTTCTGATGCGGATATGCCCCAGGTCGCTGAGTGCAGATGCCGGCAACTGTTCTCCATCGGCGAGATCGAGAAGCCGACTCGCCGCATGACCTTTTTCAAGCAACGCAAGTAGCCCGGTAGCCGCTTCACGGTCACGGTCGGCGAGTCCGAAAGCACCTAGCAACAACAGCGCACGGCGCTTTGTTGAGTGCGCAATCCGCTCCATCGTGCCGACGACGGCATCGACCTGTCCCTGCACCGCAAGCAAAACGCAGGCCGACGCGGCCAACGGCGGTGGTAGTTCTAAAATGAGCTTGGCATCTATTGCATCGAGAATTTCGGTTTCAACAACGTCCGCAAAGGACAACGCATCAATTGCGTCGACACGTACCCACCGGGCCTGGTTGATGAGGGCCAAATCCCAAATCTTTTTTCGGATCGCTGGACCGCAACATTGAGCGGATGTGTTCAGCGCTTTCATGCCAAGCGAGCGATCATCTGTGCGCTTGGCCAGATTCAATAGCGCTTCCCCAATTTCATCCGTCAGGCTGCCATAGGCAGCGAGCCCTCCTATCGCCTCGCGGGCAATAGGATAGGATGGCGGTTCTTTGTGAAAAGCTGCAGCGTCGGACCAATCATCGTTCATCAGTCGGATCAGCACACGTTGATGAACTGGATGTGGCCGACCTGCAAGAACGCGAACCAGGGTCCGACGGACACGACTGCCTGGATCTTGCGAGAGATCCAGTAATCGTTGCGGCAGAGGATCTGGTAGCCTGGACGAAAGATACTCGATGACCGCCTCGCGAGCATCCGCCCGCACATGTCCGAGCGCAAGCCAAGCCAAGGCATCGTCATTGATGCCAATTGCGGCCTCGGCGGCTGCCTTGGCGAGCTGAAAGTCCTCTGTTTCGAGAAGCCAACGGCGAATAGCAGCCAAAGAAGTGGCGCCGCTGGCAATCATTACCGGTACGATCTTGTCGAGGACAAAAGGCGGCGCCGTTGTGGCAGCTTCGCTCAGTAACGCCAGGGCTGTTTCACCAACAGCGCCCGGAGGCTTATCCTTGACGGGAAGAGCCTCGAATATTTCGGTGCCAGCGCTTTGAAGCGACGTCAGAATGGGCTTCAGCCGGCGCGCGCGGCTCTTCCCGGAAATCCGGCGGCTTGCCTCATGCATGTCCACCAAGAGCTGTACGAACAACGCAGGCGCTGTCGACAATCGTTCAAAGCAGAGGGTCAGCGTGGCCGGCGCCTTCATCAAAGCGCAATAAACAAGCGCAGCGCGTACATCCTCGTCATCAGGATTAGACAGGATACGCTGTTCAAGGTCCGGTGCCAGCGAAGGTTTCCAGTGTTCGCACGCTGCTTCCCAGGCATATTCCTCGTCATCGCTGGTCTGCGTAGTAGCGATGACGGCCCGAATCTCTTCCAACGAGACCGACCCTCCCGCTTTTCTGACATCGTCGGCCCATGCGCGGCCCATTTCAGATACGCGACGATGATCTGCCAAGGTTTGCCAGCGGCCAAGAAATCGAATTTGCCGCACATAAGTCTCTACGAAAATTCTGGCGGCATACCCGTCATCTTCGTGATGTGACTGGTAGCCTTCCTCGTGAGCCTCATCACATTCGCCGTCTCTGATCGCGCGCCATTGTTCGTTGCCCTCCCGCTCATAATACCGTTCAAGGCTCGCAAGTTCGTCAAGCGCGGCATTGAGCACACTTTCGTAACTATCCAAGTCCCGCACCGCGCCAACCGCCACAGCGCTGACGTTTCTGTCGAAGCCGGAGGTGACCAGCTTGTGTGCCGCCGCAACGAATGCGGGTGTCAGATCGCTCGCAAGTCGATCAAGTTTGCTTGCGAAGTCATTGCCGAAGCCGTCCCGGTCCTGTGGCAGTTGCTCACGAACAAAGCGATCAGCGATTGTGAACGTCCGTGGGTCAGCCGAGACCTGCTCGTACCATTCATCATCGAAAGTCGGAGGTTTCCACGTGTCGAGGAAGAACTGTCCGCCGCGCCGAATGCCCTTGATGAACCAACGTGCAAGTTCCGAGGGAACCGACGTTTGCCCACCCACATCGGAGCTCAATTGCAACACAGACCGAAAATCACTTTTAGGATCGACGAGGCTCTCCTCGAGCCATGCATCGATTGCCGCGCGGCTGGCAGGGTCGGCCTCAAACTCCGCATCAAGTTTTTCAGCGCCGGAAATGAGATCGATGATTGCTTTGAACGCACGGGCCGCAGTTTCAAGTGCCCAGCCCCGATGCGAACCGGTCATTTGGGTCAGGCCCGAAATCATCGCCATGAAGGCAGCTTCGCTGCGCCCCCAGGTATCCAGTATGAATATTTCGAAACCTGCGCGCACGCTCGGATGCGAGAAGCTAACGGTCTGGCCGGGTTGGCGCAGATGCCGCGTAGCCACCAGCCGGTCTACCAGCTTCTCCAACCCGTCGATGAAAGCGGGCTCGATGAGCCGCAGTTGCCGACCAAGGCCAATAAGTTGACTGCGATCGAATTGTGATCGCGCGGCAAGCAACGCCCAAACGACCGCCGCCGTCCCAGTTTGATCACTGGCTTTTAGATAAGCAACGACAACGTCTTCGACCGCATCGCGATGTGCCAGCCCTAAAATCCGGCGGTAGAACGCCCGATCCACCTCACCTGCCTCCGGGCCGTCGGCCAGATGTGTAAAAAACAGATCCACTTCAAACGGCGTTTCGAGCGCGTCTAGCGCTTCTTTTCGAAACTCCATTGCCTTGGCTTGAAGCTCGCTCGCCAATTGCTCGAGGCGTTTATCGTAAATCCTTGCCAGTTCCCCATCGCGATATTGATCCGCATCCAGAACTACTGACCAGCGTTTGAGGCCTTGGTCAGCTCTCGCCTGACCGAGCATGTCAGATCGCGAGGTGACAACGTACTGATGCCCGCCATGTGCTTCCCGCAACAATCTGGGAAGCTGTTCCGTCCATTCGTCGGCACCGCCCCGGAGGCTATACTGCCCCCATGGATCCTCGACGTAAAAGAGCTTTGGTCCAGTGTCCGTAAGGCTCCTTGTGCTCGAAGGGCCATTGTTGACATTGACTTGGATGATTTCAGGAGCAGACGGCCGCTGCCGCGCCCGGTCAATCAGCGCCAATGCTGTCCAGGTCTTGCCCGTACCAGAAGGTCCTGTAATCACGATGGCATTCCGCTGCTCAAGCAGATTTTCCAAGTCGCCAAAATTGGTCGGCGGCACGAATGACTCGAGCTGCGGAGCGCTGGCCAGATACCCGCCGCAACCGCGTATGACACTCAGAAGATCCTCTCGCGTCCATACGCCTGGGCTCGTCCCGCGCATGCGCCGAAGCGCCTCATCCCTCAGCCGCGCGCGGCATTCAACTTGCCGGCTCTTGGGCACGCGCAGCAACGAACCGAGGATATCGTTTATCTCGAGATCAAGAAGGCGTTCGCTGAGAACACCCCAAATGGCAATCCGACCCGCTGGTGAATGGGGTAAGGTCGACGAGAGGCTGGCCGGAAAGGTGTGCTCCTCTGGCCATTCTTCTAACCCACCGACCATCAGATCGCGCGCCACGCCGGTGGTGTCGGCGTTGGTAACCAACAAGTAGCGCGTGCCGGGGTCATCAAGATGGTGCCTTGCCGGTCGGCGCTTCTTTCCATGCCTGAGCAGTGCCTTGAATCCGCCGATCGACCACGGACCCGTATTACGGAGTTTGACCTGAACGACGAGCTTGTAGCCGTCGGACATATTGGCACTTGGCTGGACACGGCCCGGCGTTGCCGGTTCGAGGTCGGACTCCAGATCTTCTTCGTTTGCAGGTTCGAGCGTAATCTGGGCGGCCGACTTCGTGATCAACATCAATCTGAGGGCCGTCAGCACCGACACGCCGATCTGGTATTCGAAGCCGTCTAGCGCTGCGTCGGCCCCGCCCGATGATGACGTTGCATCCGGCGCGCTCAAATCCCAACCCTCAGTGTTGCCGACAGCCTAGACATGAAATGTCGTGGAAATAACCCAGTTCTATCCTTCGTCTTTCTCAGATGCATTGACCTCAGCCCCATAGCGATGACAGTGGCGCCGCTGCCAGCTTGTCGCCGAACGGCACGACATCCGCGCTATCGTAGAGCACGGTGCCGAAAGCGAAACGGTCTCCGCAAGCCTCCGCCAGAGCACGCAATCCGCCGAAGTCGCCGGATTTAACCGTAGCGCTTGCCTTCACCTCGATGCCGGCGATCATCCCGTCGTCACGCTCCAGCACGATGTCGACCTCGCGCATATCCCGGTCCCGAAAGTGATGCGGCGTCAGCCGCAGGTCCGAGGCCGTCATCAGCTTGAGCACTTCCGAGAACACGAAGCTTTCCAGGAGGGCGCCGAACGTCCCGCGATCCGCCTTCACCCTGTCGAAGGTCAGGCCGCGCGCGCTCGCCAGCAGGCCGGAGTCGAGGAAATGCAGCTTCGGTGTCTTGACGATGCGCTTCAGCGCATTGGTGAACCAGGGCTGCAGTGTCGCGATCAGAAAGACCTGTTCGAGCAATCCGACATAGCGCTGCCCGGTCTTGTGGCTGACATTGATGCTGGCCCCGAATTGCGAATAATTGACCAACTGGCTCGAGTATTCTGCCAGCAGGCGCACGAATTTCGGAAGCTCAGTCAGTTTCTCTACATCTGCGATGTCCCTGAGATCGCGGGTGAGGATCGAGGTGAGGTAGGACCGTGCCCAGTCCTGCCTTCGCCGCTCGGTTTGTCGTGCAATCGCCTCGGGAAATCCGCCGAGCAAGACGGCGCTGACGAGATCATCACCAATGATTGCGTTGCGCTGATTTTGCAGGTTCCCATCGAACAGGCGCTCCAAGAAGGTCGGTTTCTGGCCCTCGATCTCGGCCCTCGCCAGCGGCAGCATCTGGAGCGTTTCCATCCGGCCGGCGAGGCTGTCGGCGATCCGCGGCAGGGTCAGGACATTGGCCGAGCCCGTAAGAAGAAAACGGCCGGGGCGGTAATCCTCGTCGACTGTCTTCTTGATCGCGAGCAACAGGTCCGGGGCGCGTTGGATCTCGTCGATGATGGCAAGGTCCAGTCCGCGGATAAACCCGGCCGGATCGGACTGGGCAGCGTCCAACACGGTCTGGTCGTCCAGCGTGATGTAGCTGCGGCCAGCTTCCCCCATCTTCTTGACCAGCGTCGTCTTGCCCGCCCGGCGTGGCCCCACAATGAGAACCACGGGCGTATCCGAAAGGGCTTCCTCTGCCCGACGCTCTACAAACCGCTTGAACATCCAATCTCCGAGTCTCCGGCAATTGGAACTATCCATGTCGGCTGATTGGAAGTCAACGGCCCGCTAATTGGAACTTACCGCTCCGCTCGTTGGGAGAGCCTTTAGACGGAGAACCATGCAGTGAACCTGAAAGGCAACCTGGCGCTGCATGTCGCCGGTGCCGTTCCTGCCATAGAGAAGGCTTGTCGGAGCCTACCACATACGTCGCCCTGAATCTGACAACGCGCCTTGTGCGGAGGGCGGCAATTGACCGACTGACCAAAGCTCTTGACAAAATATAGCTTGGAGGCTATATGCCGAAGCAGGTCAACCTGCATGATGGCCAGTGGCGAGGGGCTTTCGCTTTCGACCCGAAAGGAAGGGCGATTATCCTCGTCGCAGGCGACAAGACCGGTGGAAGCCAGAAACGCCTTTACGAACAACTGATCGCCAAAGCAGACAAGCGGTTTTCCGCACACTTGGAAAGGCTGCCGTCTGCAACAAAGGACTGATCGTGATGGGCAGAGACATACATGAGATTATCGCGACCCTTCCTGAAGATCATCAGCAGGAAGTGGCGGCCCGCGCCGACGAACTCAAGCAGGAAATCGAAGGCCTTCAAGAACTGCGCAAACTTGCCGGAAAGGCGCAGGATGAAGTTGCCGATGTTCTCAAGATAAAACAACCATCGGTCTCCAAGATCGAAAAACAAGCCGATATGTACCTCTCGACGTTGCGCAGCTATGTCGAAGCAATCGGCGGTAAGCTAGAACTGACCGTGAGACTCCCATCTCGGCCGCCAATGATCATACAACACCTGGGTGATATTGCTCGGAGTTCGACGGAAAAGGCCGCTCGCCGTGGAGGCACCAAATAGATTTCATGCTGTCCGGGGGGAGCAGATTTGAGTCCGGAGACAACAACAAGACTACTCGCATCAATGAACGCCGGGCGCCTGCTCGTGGTTTGTGGAGCCGGTTTATCGATGGCAACGCCAAGCAACCTGCCCTCCGCGCGAGCGGTTGCAGAAAAATGCTTCGACAAATATCGCCTTGAGTCCGATCCGAACTGCGACCTCGCACTGCGTCAAGATCTAGAGGCCCTCGCGGAGCATTTCGCCGGCCTGAACACATTGAAATCCGTATTCATCGAGCATCTGGTCCCGTGGCCGGATTTCGTACAGCCGTCAAATGCCGGCCACGCCGCCATCGCGGACTTCCTGATCACTCGAGCCGCCGTTGCCGGTATTTCCAGCAACTATGACACGCTTATTGAGAGGCGGGCCTGGGACTATGGTTCCGAATTTCGGGGATCTTTGGATGGCGACGAGGCCATGGTCGACGCCACTCATCGAGGCCCGCTGCTCAAGTTCCACGGTTGCGAGAATCGGGACCGAAATTCTACCGTCTGGGCGCCATCGCAGCTTGCCGACCAGACGATTGCCGCGCGCATAGACAAGAGCAAAACCTGGATGGCGGCAAACCTGAGGCAAAAAGACCTCCTGGTCGTCGGCTTCTGGTCGGACTGGGACTATCTAAATGCGGTGCTCGGCACAGCACTCGTCGACGTGCAACCGCTATCCGTCACGGTCGTCGATCTCTCTCCCACCGACGCCCTGGAAGATAAAGCTCCCGATCTTTGGAATATCGCTCATGCCGAGAATGTGGTCTTCGAGCATGTGCAGGAATCCGGCGCCGACGTCCTTGATGATCTAAGACGCGCATATTCCACGAGTTATCTGCGGCAAGTTCTCGCCGCCGGAAAAGACGCTATCGAGGAAGCCACCGGCGCTCCCTGCAATCCCGACTGGCTCATCATGGAGGAATTTGACAGCGAGACTCTCTATGCATGGCGAAGAGACGCCGAGGGCGTTTCAAGCGCCGAACCCGCCACTCGGATCCGTCCCGGCAACAGCGAAACACTCGGATTTTTCCATCTTCTGCTCCGGCGAGCGGGCGCTGTCGAGCGGACGGGCGGGTACGATTTGAACGGGCGCATGATACGCGTCATCAACGGTGCCGATCGCATCCTGGGCTCGCTTCGCGCCCGCTTCATAGAGCCCCCGACGGCGATCAAAGCGGACATTGTGGTCGCCGTGGGCGCTACCGATCTCGGTGTTCCCAGCAATGTCGTGCGTGGCGGACGCGCTGGCGACGTTGTGCGGCCTGGAGCTGCCGGGACATGGATGGACCTACCGAGCGCGCGGGCGGAGCTGAACATCTGATGGATATTCCAACGCAAGTCGAAATCGTCCTGAGGGATGCCCAATACGATACTTGGGTCTCAACCGGCACGTCGTCGCCGGTCACATGCTTTGAAAGCGCCGCCCTCATGGGCTTTGTACATGTTTTCGACTCTGCCCGCGCTTTGCTGGACGAATGGGAGACGAGACAAAAACATGTTCTCGCGCGGCATGCGGCTGCCTTGCGCGCTGCCGGGGCAAAAGCCTGGAACGTTTATTCCCTGTTTCTCACCGCTGAGTCGGCTCCCGACCAAACGCGCGCCATCGAGAGGATAGAGGAAGACTTTGAGCTCACGCGGAAAATCGCGCGCGAGTCTGTCCGTACCGTCGATGATGTCGAGCGGGCGTTGCTGCCGCTGATTTCCATTCGTTCCAAACCGTCCTTGGGCGCGTCAAATTTCAACGACCGACTTCGCTCCAGGCTGAAGGACTTGCCGCAGGATGCCGTAACAGCGTTCCTAAGTGATACTTCAAGCATTGAAGTCGCGCGAATTCTCGGAGAAGACTCGTGAGGATCGACTTTCTGGAACTCTGCGGCTTTCGAGGTTTTCGCGACAAGGTGCGCGTCGAGTTCGGTAGCGGTTTCACGATCATTACCGGACGCAACGGTGTCGGCAAGAGCACGCTTTGCGACGCCGTCGAGTTCGCGATCACGGGATCGATCGAAAAATACACGGTCGAAAAATCAGCAAAAGAAAGCCTCAGCGACTATCTGTGGTGGAGAGGTGAAGGAAAACCGGCCGCACATTATGTCACCGTCTCGTTCCTCTCCGATGACGACAAGCCGTTTACGATCACGCGTTCCAGAGAAAGCGGTGCCGATCGTTCGGTCGAGGAAATCCACGCCGCCTTATGCGCCGGCGCAGCGCCGGATGACGCGCTCAGGCAACTTACGCGAACATCCATCATTCGAGACGAATGGATTGCCGCTCTCAGTCTCGACCTGACCGAAACCGAGAGGTTTGATCTCGTCCGCTCCGCACTTGGGGCGGTCGAGGATACGGAATCGGCGGCCAAGGCCAAGGAAGTTGTGGCAGCTGCGGACAAGGCGCATGCGCGCAATGAAGAGATTTACGAGGCTGCACGATCAAGGCTGTCAAACCGCATCGCGCAGCAGTCAGAAGCCCAAGCTGCCCTGAGCCGATCAGGCGATCTAGCGGCCGCGCTGCAAACAGTTTCCGCCGCGATATCGAACGTATCGTCGGACGTCACGTCCCAGCTCGAGAGCGGGCGAACCGCCCTCGCCGACCGACGGACCCGGCTCGCGCATATGAGCGAAGCGCTGCAATTGGCACGCGAGCTTGAGATTGAACAAAAGACGTTCAACAGCCAGGAAGCGGTCGACGAACGACGAGCGGCGCTCACCGGTCGAGATTCCGCGCAAAAGGCCAAAGATGATGCTGACGCAGCCGTTACCGAAGCCGAACGTCGGCTCACACAGGAAGAAGACGCCGACGCTGTCGCGGCATCCCTCACACTTCTCGTAGAGCATGGCGAGCGCCTGGGTCTACATGAAGACCACTGCCCATTGTGTGCGGCACACAGAACTTCCGAGGAGTTTTCGGCCGGTTTAGAAGCCGCACGCCGGCGCATCGCAACTCTTTCATCCGGCGTCCAAGCGGCCCGAGACGCTCTCGCCGCAGCTAGGGAAGCCGCGCGACAACCGTCACTCGATCTCGATGCCGCCGAGGAAATGGTCCGCTCCCACACCGAGGCGGAGCAAAGACTTAGGGCGCAGGAAGAAGCACATGTCGAGTTCTTCGATCTGAATGACTTGGACCATCAGTTTATCAATGACGTCGATGGTCTCGAAAGGGAAATCGGTCGTGAACGGGATCTGCTGATCGATCTGGAACGTGCCCTTCACGTCCTGGATGCGTCTCAATCCGTATCCCGCATTTCATCGATCGAATCAGACATCGCCGGGCTGCGCTCCGAAATCGACAGCCTTGCCGACGCCGTCAGCCAATCCCAGAGCGCTGCAACGGCAGCCCGTGAAATCGAGCGAAGCGTCAAACGCGTCAGCGCCGAGATAATCGACGAACGTCTCGCCCAAATCAGTCCGTTGCTTAACGAGCTGTACCAGCGTCTGCGTCCTCACGCCGATTGGCGCACGATCGATTACAGCATCCGGGGTGATGTACGCCGATTCCTCAGCCTCAAGGTCGGCGATGGGCTCAATCCTCAGTTTGTCTTCAGCAGCGGCCAGCGCCGCGCCGCTGGTTTGGCGTTCCTGTTGTCCGTCCATCTTTCTCGCGGCTGGACACCATTGAGATCACTCCTCCTCGACGATCCAGTCCAGCATATCGACGATTTCAGAGCACTGCAGCTCGTGGAGGTCCTCGCCGCTTTGCGCGTCGACGAGCGTCAGATTATTTGCGCGGTCGAGGACCCTGCCCTCGCCGACCTCCTATGCCGCCGTTTGCATAGCACCCCATCGCAGAGCGGCCGGCGTATCGATATTGATCTCGGGCCGAAAGGTTCGAATGTTCTCGTCAACGAAACTGAGATCGCCCCTATGCCTGTCGGGGTCTTGCGGCGCGATGGAGGTCTTCAGGTCGTAGGAAACTGAGAATTGGACTTTGAGAACTTCAGACACCGCTTCGCGTCCCATTCGTTCTTGGTTCGGTTTTGTGCAGCCGTACATTCATCACGGCCGAAGCTGAAAAATCCGAATAGTGGAGCGGCGGGACGATGGGCGTAAGGAAAACGAGAAAGAAAAAAGTATCCCTGGATGACCGGTTCGACTTTGTCGGCGACGGCGTTGCTGCGGGCGACAGGAACGCACTTATTCCTACCCTCTTCGAGGTCGAGGATCGTGCGTCGGGCGCGGCGCGCACACTGAAGCTCTGGAAAAAGACCGGCGAAGCCGTCGATGACGATCTGCGCCAACTCTGGCTGCATGAGACGCGCCAGGTTCAGCGCGTGATGTCCTACTCCGGAGCGCGAGATGTAATCGTCGACGTCCTTGAATTTGTTGAGGACGATGAGGATTTCGGCGTGGTTCTTAATCGTGTCGGTCAGCCGCTGAGCGAGCGGCGACGCCGCGTGCCACGGCAACACTGGTTGCGAAGTCTCGGTGCACCGCGACCACGCGCTCTGTTTTGGCGCAACATGAAGCGCATCGTCACGGCTCTCGGCATCATCCACGCCCAAGGCCTCGTGCACGGACGACTGTCCGCCGCCTCGATCATGACGGAAGGGGCGGACGAACCGGACTTTCAGCTTACTGGCTTCGAGTGGAGCCTCTGGCTGACCGCCGATACGGATGATCGCTCTCACGCCAGGGTCGGCGCTGCCGCAGCACTCCACCGCACCGAATGCTACTCCTTCGCCGAGGATTGGCGGCAGTTGGGCCTACTCGTTGCGGAATGCTTGGAGGCGGAGGTCCGCTCCTCCGGCGAGATCCAGACGCGCGCCGACCTCGAGGCGCCACTCGAACTGCACGTTGCAGAACGCGTACTGCTAAAGCGCCTCATCTCGCCCGCACGGATGGACCAACTCGACGCCGCCTCGATCGGACGCGCCATCGATGACCTAATTCCGGGCGTCAGTCGAGCAACGTCGGCCCATGCAGGCGCCTTCATTCTGACATTTGATCAGCAATCGCGTCTCGGTGAAGCCGTCTACGACGCGACCGACGGCGAAATTGCTATCGACGAATATCGACGTCAACTCGAGTGGGCACAGGCCGACATCGATGGCGGCGCCACCCTCCTCGTGCCCCGGCAATTTGATCCAGCGAGCACATGGCTAAAGCTGTTGACCAGCAACATGATCTACCGCGTGCGGGCTTTTCGTGACGAAGGCGCTGCCGTCTGGGATATAGGCGTATGTCAGGCGATCGCGGTCAGAGACGAAATCTTCAGTCTGGGCGACACAGAAGAGCATGACATAGCCCAATCTGTCATTGTCGCTGCGAACGCGCGCGAAGCCAAAGAGACGCGCGGCCGCATAGGACCCCAGGCGCTTGACTGGAGCGCCTTCGCCGAATCTGGACAGGAAGTCGGCAGTCAGGATGAAAGCGCTGCGATCCGACGCGGCTTGCTCTTGGTGCAAATTGTTGAAGCGGTCGTCAAGGCCCTCGACGTCTATCCGATCGAGATCCTCGACAAAGGCCGACAAGACGGGCGTCGCTACATCGTTCTTCGAGCGGAGCCTGGTAATGATCGCGATCAAACCGCGAAACGCATCGGGATGTCCGAAAGCGCTACGGCCCTAAAACGGCTGTTCGAGGACGAACATCCGGACGCAGACGCCAAATGGCGCATCAGTCAGGCTGCGAGTTTTGGAGCGACACGCGCTGGCGACGTGGTCGCCAGTTTCTTGGAGGCGACCGATAATCGCGGGCGCCGCGCCTATTGTTTCGAGATCGACGAGGAACTGCCAGAGGATAAACATTATTTCCTGCGCACCGAACGCGATACCGGTACCGAACAAGTGATCGCGCGACGCCTGCGGAACATCAAGGCACTGGACACGCGCATCGATTTGTCCCAGATGCTGGCCGATCCGTGGCGGGTTCGACGCTCCAGTCGGGAAGAACTGACTGAAGAAGACCGCGAGGATCCGACCTTTCTCGATTTGGATCGGCCCAAACAGGATGCTCTGTCCGGCATATGGGCGACCTTGCCATCCTACTTTGTAGTCGGGCCTCCCGGCGTCGGAAAAACGAAACTGGCCACAGAGGTCGTGCGCCGACGTTTCGCTGCGGATCGCTCGAGTCGCATGCTTGTCTCGGCTCAAGGGCACGATGCGCTCGACGGCCTATTGGGAAAAATAAAAGAAACTCTGAACGCTGGAGACATGAACGATGTTCTCGTCGTTCGGTCCACGACTTCAGATCAACGCCCGACAAGCGACGAGGAGATTCATCTCGCCAGCTTGGAATATCTCGAACGCCTCTCCACCAGCGCAATGGTACGCGACGCGCCGCAGGCCTTTCGAGACCGCGTTTCGACCCTCCGGGACGCCGCCGCAAAATTCGAAACGGCAAAGGCTTCCATCGACCGTGATCACAGATCGGGCTTAGGCGCTATCTCGAGCCTGGTCCTTGATGGCGCTAACATTGTCGTCTCGACGGCTAACTCACCGGACATAGAACGGCTCGTCGAAACACGGGAGCAGTTTGATTGGGTTATCGTGGAAGAAGCCTCAAAGGCCATCGGACCAGAGCTCGTCGGCCCGCTGATGCTTTCCGGTCGTAGGCTGCTGATCGGCGATCATCACCAATTGCCCCCATTCGACGCCGACCGCCTCATCAAGATCCTAAGCGACCACAGTCTCGTGAGCGAGACACTTGGCATCGCCGAGCAAATGATTGGTCCGCTGCTTCGCGATGGCGAATTGGATGAGCTGGAGGGTATCTTGGCCGACTCGGAGGGACTGAAGGCCCTTTCAGATATCGCGCTCCGTCTTCTCGAACCCTTCCGCACATTCGTTGACGAGGACGTCCGGCGTGGGCACGCCAATCCCGGTCATCGCCCCATCGCTGCAACCTTGACCGAACAACGCAGAATGGACCCAGCGATCGCCGAGATCGTCTCGAAGGCCTTCTACGATGGGAAGCTCATCACAGAGGCAAATCGTGCATTGTCCGCCGAACAGGAAGCACCGCCCATCCTCCAGACAGGCTCGCTGCCGCGTTCACCTGTTGTCGTGGTCGACTTCCCGCACGTCAGTTCAACCGGACTCGCCGAAACCTTCGAGCACGCGCGGCCCCGCTGGCACAATCCGAGCGAAGTTGACGCTGTCATTGATGTTCTCCGTTTGCTGAGAGCGAATGTCAGCGACATCCCGCCTTCTCTCGCGATCCTCTCGCCCTACAAGGCCCAGGTCGACAAGCTTCACCAGCGCGTCAGTGCAGGACTCGCCGGTGACCTCGCACATCTGAAGCAGTTCGCGTCAGCTCAAAGCAACGGAGCGTTTGTCGGAACCGTGGACTCTTTTCAGGGCAGCGAGGCCGACGTCGTCATTCTGTCGCTCGTTCGAAACAACGCCATGACGGGAGGACGGGCACTCGGCTTTCTCCGAGACCGGCGACGCATGAACGTCGCCCTCAGTCGCGCTAAGTGGCAACTCTTCCTGGTTGGGAGCCTCTCGTTCCTGCGAGAGGCCGTCAGGGGTGTCAATCCCGAAGCCGAAACTCATAGCCTTTCATTTCTCGATGACACCTTGGCGGCGATCACGGATCTAAGCACCCGAAAGCGCAATGGCACACCCTTGGCATCGATTATCGAGCCGCCTGTTTTGCGTGCGCGCTCATGACCGTTCTGATTGCAATTCCTGTCTTCCGCATTGGCTGCAAGGTCGGGATCGATCGTGGTCGCGCGTGGAGCGTTATCGACGAACTCGTGCTCTGGTCGATCACGCGGCAATCCAAATCAGTCGGAGCGCTTGCGGAGGAAGCCAACCTACCGCACCAGATTATTGTCGCTTCCATTGCACGTCTGATGCGCTTTCGACTCGTTGAAGTCGCCTTCACACGCGGAGGCGTCGCATTCAGAGCAAGCGATTATGGCTTCAAATCGGTCAGCAGCGGCGACCCCCTTCCCTTCTTTCCGAAACGCGTTTCCCGGCGTGTCAGCTTCGTCATCGAGTGGGCGACCGGCGACTTCTTCCCTACCCGGCAGATTCGACTGATGAATCAACACAAGATCGACGCTGCCCGTAAAGACGGCGCCGAAGTCCGAACAATCACGGTTGACGAAGGTGGTCCATCAGTCTCGCACGAGGCGAATCTCAACCGGCTCGCCGACATCGCGACGCGTGGCCTGGATGAGCAAATCGCGCTCATCGACGGGCGCACCGCTACAATGCGCGACAACGAATTCATGGTGTTTCGAGTTACCGATGGCGTTCCCCAGGGATTGCCGGAAACAGCTGGCCCCAAACTTCGCCAAGTAATTCAAGAAACAGCGGCTTTGCCCCCTGGCACGACTCGCGTGCCCGTGACCTATGCGGGACCGCGCGAAGACACTGACCAAGAACCACGCGCCCATACTGGCGCATTCGATCCAGACGATTTGGTTATCGGTGGTTCAGCGCAACGAACCTGTTTGGAAAACTTGCTCGCCCAAGCCTATCGCCGTGTCATCATTCACTCGACCTTTCTTGACGCTGTACGCTTTGGAGAATTGGTCGAGCCCATTCAGGAAGCTTGCTCGCGTGGCGTGACCTTCGACCTGCTGTGGGGCGCAGAGAAGGACGACGACACCGAACGCAGAAACGCCACCGCCGCCATACAAATCGCCAAGACGATCAGTGAAAACCCTCACATGCGTGGGCGGTTCCGTGTTCATATGCGAACCACCGGTTCGCACGCCAAACTGATGCTGGTTGACACTGCTGAAGAGGGCTGGCTTGCAGTCGTCGGCTCATGCAATTGGCTTTCGTCGCCATTCCAAGCGGTCGAGCTCAGCGTCATCCTTCGCAATCAACACGCCGTCGCAGATGTTGCGACGGCACTCCAGCGTTTGACGGGACGGCGGGGTCTCGCGGACGACATAGCCACGGAGCTGGCGCTCACGGCTCGGGACTTGCGGCGCATGCCTAGTCAAGACGGAGACGCCCGTCTTTCGATAATCACCGGTGAGGCGCACGACCGGCTCATTCGAACTGCCAGCAGCTCCGCCAGGCAGAAGTTCGTAATCGGGAGCAATCGGCTCGGTTCGACCGCGCGCCCCGGTGCTCTCATGCAGGGAGAGGTCGCCAGCCGCCGTGATGGCGTCGACGCCATCGTGCTCTATACGCAACCCAGCGGTCCCCTGAAAAACCGTCACGCCCGAGCACTGGCTCAAGAGGCTCGGACAAATGGACTGGCGCTGGCGAAAACCAAAAAGATTCCCTTACACGGCAAGTTCCTTGCTTGGGATATCGATGACTTTATTGTTACGAGTTTGAACTGGGCATCGGCCTCAACGGATGCTGATTTCCCGTGGGGAGAAATCGGTGTTCACATCCATGCTCCGGGGATCGCATCCGCTGCCCTTGAGCGGCTTGAAGAGATTTTTCCGGAACTAGCAGCTGCACAGAATGAAAGTAGTGCGTGACCGATCGCGGTTCTTGCGGCGAAAGATCAATCTGAGCAGCCAGGAACGTTCGGCATTAGTAGGTTTCCTATCCTCGGGAACCTTCGCGTCTTACATTGGGATCGACTTCACACCTCTACGTCTCTCTTGAATGTAAGCGGTGTGCCGCCCCCACACTTAC
>NZ_JARAMO010000230.1:0-13813 GCF_028807275.1 Mameliella sp. AT18 | reverse complement strand
ATCACCACCTTCTGCTGGTTGCCGCCCGACAGGTTGCCCACCGGCGTATCCAGCGAGGCCGCGCGCAGATCCAGTCGCCGGGTGTATTCGCGGGCCAGCTTGAATTCCTCGGCCAGCTGCAGGAACCCCCTGCGCGAGGTGCGCGCCAGCGAGGGCAGGGTGACGTTCTGAAAAATCGGCAAGGCGGTGATGGCGCCCTGCTTTCCCCGGTCCTCGGGGACATAGACGATGCCGTTGGCCACCGCGTCGGCGGGTGATCGGATCACCCGGATCTTGCCGTCGATCTTCGTGACACCCTTGGACGGTTTCGTGATCCCGAACAGCGCCTGCATGAATTCCGACCGGCCGGCGCCGACCAATCCGTAGAACCCGAGGATCTCGCCCCGGTTCAGGCGAAAGCCGATGTCGGCGAATTCGGTCGGGTGGGTGTATCCCGCGACCTGCAGCACCTCTTCGCCGATGCTGGGGCTGCGCTTGGGGAAGATCTGGCTGACCTCGCGACCGACCATCATCTTGACCAGGTCGGCCTCTGTCACGTCCGCGATCAGCCCCGCGCCGACGAACTGGCCGTCGCGGAACACGGTATAGCGGTCGGCGATGCGGAAGATCTCGTCGAACTTGTGGCTGATGAAGAGGATCGCCTTGCCCTGTGCCTTGAGTGTTTCGACCAGCTCGTACAGCTCTTCGATTTCCTTGTGCGACAGGGCGGCCGTGGGTTCGTCCATGATGACCACGCGGGCGTCGATGGACAGGGCGCGGGCGATGGCGACAAGGTGCTTGTTCGCGATGCCGAGATCGCGCAACGGATGATCGGGATCGACCTGGGCGCCGATGCCGCGCAGGATCGTTTCGGCCTCGCGGCGCATCCGGGGCCAGTCGATCAGGCCCCAGCGGTTGCGCGGGGCGTGGCCCAGAAAGATGTTCTCGGCCACCGTAAGCTCGTCGAACAGGACGGTTTCCTGGTGAATGGCGGTGATGCCCGCATCCGCCGCATCCTGCGGGCTGGGAAAGCGGCGGGCGCTGCCATCGACCCGGATTTCCCCGCCGTCGGGCTGGTAGATTCCCGTCAGGATCTTGACGACCGTGGACTTCCCCGCGCCATTTTCGCCGACAAGCGCCGTGACCTGGCCCGGGTGCAGATCCAGCCGTATCTCGTCCAGCGCCTTGACCCCGGGAAAAGTCTTGGTGATCCCGTCGAGCGACAGGACCGGGCCCGTAAGGGTCTGTGCGCTGTCGTCGGTGCCTGCCTGCATCAGCATCCCATGACCTCCCCTGCCGCAGGCCGCGGTGTCGCGGTTGGCCTGCGCGTGTTCGGTGTGATTTTTCGGATGAACCGGGGGGCATGTGGCCCCCCGGTGGATTGCCCCGGGTGGGGAGGCGATCAGAAGATCGACTTGAAGTCGTCGATGTTCGAGCTGTCGTAGACGAAGGGATCGGCCATCGCCCCGGCATTGTCGTCGTCCAGCGTGACGCTGCCCATGCGGCCCATCGGTATTTCCGCGCCCGGTTCCGCCGTGGCGTCGCCGCTTGCCAGCGCATGGGCGATCATCGTGGCGGAATAGCCCAGGTCGATCGGGTTCCAGATCGCAAAGGACTTGGAGGCGCCGCTGTCGATGGCTCCGGCCATTTCTGACGGCAGGCCCAGGCCGGTCACGTTGACCTGACCCACCTTGCCGGCGTCCACGACCGCCTGTGCTGCGGCCACGATACCGACCGAGGTCGGCGCGATGATCGCGTCGAGGTCAGGGTATTTCTGCATCAGGCCCTGCGCCTCGCGGTAGGACTTGTCGGCGAGGTCGTCGCCATAGACGGTCGCCACCAGCTCGATGCCCGGATAGTCGCCCATGACCTTCTTCATCTCGTCGATCCAGATGTTCTGGTTGGTCGAGGTGGTGGTGGCCGAGAGCAGGGCAACCTTGCCGCCATCGGGCAGCTCATCGGCGGCCAGCTTGATGATCATGTTGCCGATCAGCGGGTTGGACGAGGGGTTCAGGTGCATCTGGCGGCCTTCCGGTGCCACGCCCGAGTCCCAGGAAATCACGGTGATGCCGCGCTGCATGGCCTTTTTCAGGACCGGCACCAGCGCATCGGGATCGTTGGCAGAGACCGCGATGGCATCGACGCCCTGCGCGATCAGCGAGTTGATGACCTGGATCTGCGCCTCGGCCGTGGTGTCGGTCGGGCCGGTGTAGATGATCTCGGTGTTGCCGAGGTCGGCGGCGGCCTCTTCGGCGCCCTTGGCCGCGGCTTCGAAAAAGCCGATGCCCAGGGCCTTGACCACCAGCGCGATGCGCACCGGATCGTCCTGTGCCAGCGCCGAGGTGCCCATCAGCCCGGTGGCCAGCGTGGCCCCCGCGAGCAGCTTGGTAAAGGTACGACGGATCATTGTTATTCCTCCCTTGATCGAAATCGTTTGTCTTGCGGGCCGCTACGACGCGGCCTCGTCTTCCTGTGTCGCGGCGCCGGACTGGGCGACGATCAGTGAAACATCCGCCGCCTCCAGCATGGCGGCGGCCTTGTCGGATATGCCCTCGTCGGTGATGACCGTGTCGATCCGGTCGAGCGCGCAAAGCACGAGGCTGGAGCGGTTGTCGAACTTGGTGCTGTCGACCAGCACCACCAGCTCGTCCGCCTGGCCGATCAGTTTCTGTTCGGCCTGGATCAGCAGTGGGTCGGCTTCCATCAACCCGATGGGTCCCAGCCCCTGCGCGCCCATGAACATGCGCCGGGCCCAGAAATTGCGCGTTACATCGTTGTCGAAGGGCGACAGGACGATGTTCTGTTCGCGGTAGATCATCCCGCCGGACAACATCACCATGTTCTTGGAATGCTTGAGCAGGTGTTCCGCGATGGGAAAGGAGTTGGTGAAGACCTGGCAACGGCGGCTGGCCAGCGGGTGCACCATCTGAAAGGTCGTGGTGCCACCGTTGATGATGATCGAGTCGCCGTCCTCGCAGAGTTCGACCGCCGCCCGGGCGATGGCCTGCTTCTGTTTGATGCGCAATGTCTGGTTGACCGAGAAGGGCCGCCCGGCAAGTCCCACGAAGGGCGGTGGTGTCAGGGCTTCGGCCCCGCCGCGCACACGGCGCAGTTTCTTCTGCATGTGAAGCGTGGCGATGTCGCGCCGGATCGTTGCCTCGGACGCCTCTGTCAGGTTGCACAGGTCGACGACGGTCACGACCGGGCGATCCTGCACGGCAGAGAGAATGATCCTGTGGCGTTCTTTCTCGTGCATCGGCTCCTCCTTGGCGATGAAGATTGCGTGGATTCGCCGCGTTCGTCAATCAAAAACACTCAACATCGATCATTATGCGGCGCATTATGGTTATTTATGATTGGATATGATTGACAATTTGGCGCAATCCGCTCAGCATCCCGATCAGATTTACAGCGGCGCCGGTGCGCCCGTCGGGAGGACAAGATGTTGAAAACCGTGGACAATCATCTTCTGGAAAATCGCTGGGATGCGGCTGAGGCGCAGGGGATGAGCGAATCGGAGCTGTTGCTGTACCGCTCGAACATCCTGGGCGCCGACAAGCGCGTGACCAACTATGGCGGCGGCAATACCTCGGCCAAGGTCATGGAGACCGATCCGCTGAGCGGCGAGCAGGTAGAGGTGCTCTGGGTCAAGGGATCGGGCGGGGATATCGGCTCGATAAAGATGGACGGTTTCGCCACGCTCTACATGGACAAGCTGCAGGCGCTGAAGTCGCTCTATCGCGGTGTCGAGCACGAGGACGAGATGGTGGGTTACCTGCCGCATTGCACCTTCCGATTGAACTCGCGCGCGGCCTCCATCGACACGCCTTTGCACGCTTATGTACCGCGCAAACACGTTGATCACGTCCACGCGGACGCCATCATCGCCATTGCCGCTTCGGAAAACTCGCGTGAGCTGACGCAGGAGATCTTTGGCAACCGTATCGGCTGGTTGCCGTGGAAGCGGCCCGGCTATGAATTGGGCCTGTGGCTGGAGAAATTCTGCCTCGAGAACCCCGGGGCCGACGGCGTGGTTCTGGAAAGCCACGGGCTGTTCACCTGGGCGGATGATGCCAGGACCTGTTACGACACGACAATCGACGTGATCAACGCGGCGACAGAGTGGCTGGCAGACAAGACCAAGGATGTGCCGGCCTTCGGCGGTGCAAAGTACCAGTCGCTCGCGGCAGAGCAGCGCCGCACGGTCGCCGCGCGGCTGATGCCCGCCATTCGCGGTTTTGTCTCGGGCAACCAGCACATGGTTGGCCATTTCAACGACAGCGACGCGGTGCTGGAATTCGTCAACGCGCAGGATATGGCGCCGCTGGCGGCCTTGGGCACCTCGTGCCCGGACCATTTCCTGCGGACCAAGATCCGTCCCTTCGTGGTCGATTACGACCCGGCCAAGGGCAACCTGGACACGGTGCTGGAAAGCCTGCCGGAGCAGATCGAGGCCTATCGCGCCGATTATGCCGCCTACTACGACCGCTGCAAACGCGATGATAGCCCGGCGATGCGCGATCCGAACGCGGTTGTCTACCTGGTGCCCGGCGTCGGCATGATCACCTTTGCCAAGGACAAGGCGACGGCGCGGATCTCGGGCGAGTTCTATGTCAACGCGATCAACGTCATGCGCGGCGCCTCGGCCATCAGCACCTACCAGGGGCTGCCCGAACAAGAGGCCTTTGACATCGAGTACTGGCTGCTCGAAGAGGCCAAGCTGCAGCGGATGCCCAAGCCGAAATCGCTGGCAGGCCGGATCGCACTGGTCACGGGCGGGGCAGGGGGAATCGGCGCGGCAACGGCGGCCCGCTACCTGTCCGAGGGCGCCTGCGTGGTGCTGGCCGATGTCGACGCCAAGGCGCTGGAGGCCACGCGCGCGCAGCTTGAAAAGCAGTTCGGCGGGGACGTGGTGCGCAGCGTCGTCATGGATGTGACCCGCGAAGAGGCGGTGGCGCAGGCCTTTGCCGCTGCGTCGGTCGAGTTCGGCGGCACTGACATCCTGGTGTCCAACGCGGGCATCGCCTCGTCCGCGCCGGTCGAAAAGACCTCTCTGGCGTTGTGGAACAGGAACATGGAGATCCTGAGCACTGGCTATTTCCTCGTCAGCCGGGAGGCGTTCGGCCTGATGCGGACGCAGGGACTGGGCGGTTCCATCGTCTTTGTCGCCTCCAAGAACGGGCTGGCGGCCTCTCCCAATGCCTCTGCCTATTGCACGGCAAAGGCATCTGAAATCCACCTGGCGCGCTGCCTGGCACTGGAAGGCGCCGAGGCGGGAATCCGGGTCAACGTGGTCAACCCCGATGCGGTGTTGCGCGGGTCGAAGATCTGGGAAGGCGAGTGGCTGGAACAGCGCGCGGCAACCTACGGCACCGACAAGGAGGGACTCGAAGAGATGTACCGCAACCGCTCGATGCTCAAACGCTCCGTCCTGCCGGAAGACATCGCCGAGGCCTGCTATTTCTTCGCCGCCGATACCTCGGCCAAGTCGACGGGCAACATCCTGAACGTGGACGCCGGCAACGTGCAGGCGTTCCCGCGCTGAGGACAGATCCGGCAGGGCCAGCCTCTGCCGGGTCGCAATGGGAGGATACCATGAGCCAATACGAAAGCGCCCGCGCCGCCTTCGCCGACTGGGGTGTCGAAACCGAGACAGCGATAGAGCGGCTGAAAGACATCGCCATTTCGGTCCACTGCTGGCAGGGCGACGATGTCGTGGGTTTCGAGGCCAAGACCGGCGCATCCGGTGGCGGCATCCAGGCCACCGGGAATTATCCAGGTCGTGCCCGCACCCCGGACGAGCTGCGTGCGGACCTGGATTTCGCCTTTTCCAGGATCCCGGGGCGCCACCGGCTGAACCTGCACGCGATGTACATGGACACGGACGAAAGCCCGGACCGCGACGCGATCGAATACCGCCATTTTACCCCCTGGGTGGACTGGGCCAGGGACAGCGGGCTGGGGCTGGATTTCAACCCGACCTTCTTTGCCCATGCCAAGGCGGACGACAACCTGACGCTGGCGCATCCGGATGCGGGCATCCGCGATTTCTGGATCGAACACGGACGCCGCACGCGTGAGATCGCCGCGCGCATGGGGGCCGAGCTGGGTAGTCCCTGCGTCAACAATATCTGGGTCCCGGACGGGATGAAGGATCATCCCATCGACCGGATGGCGGCGAGGCAACGGCTGCAATCCTCGCTGGATGCCATTCTGGCCGACCCGCAGGACCGGGCGCAGATGCTGGACGCCGTCGAAAGCAAGCTGTTCGGGATCGGGGTCGAGGCCTTCACCGTCGGCAGTCATGAATTCTACCTGGGCTATGCCACCCGCAGGGGCACGCTCTTGTGCCTCGACATGGGTCATTTCCACCCGACCGAGAACATCGCGGACAAGCTGTCATCGGTCGCTCTGTCGGTGGATGAGATCCTGCTGCACGTTTCGCGCCCGATGCGCTGGGACAGCGATCACGTCATCCTGCAAAGCGATGACATCCTGGCGATGGCGCAGGAACTGGTGGCCTGTGACCTGCTGGGGCGCACGCATATCGGGCTGGACTTCTTCGACGCCACGATCAGCCGCACCGCGGCCTGGGTGATCGGCACACGCAACATGCAAAAGGCGCTGTTGCGGGCGCTGCTCTTGCCGATGGACACTCTGAAAGGGGCGGAAAACGCGCTGGATTTCAGCCGTCGTTTCATGCTGACCGAAGAGCTGAAGGATCTGCCCTATGGCGCGGTCTGGGCAGAGTTCTGCGCCCGGATGGAGGTGCCCGTCGGCCAGGCGCTGATCGCGGACCTCGATCGCTATCAGGACAGCGTCGCCGGGCGTGGCTGAACCCCGAATGGCGGCTGCCGGACCTGTATGAGCCCGGCAGCCGGATTGCCTTACTTGGGATCGAAGAGTGCGATCAGGTCGGTCCCAACCGTCCGCAACTCGCCACGCAACTCGTCCAGCTTGTCCGCTGCCGCGACAATTTCCGTCTCGGTGCTGTCCAGAGCCTCGATGTAGCGGTTGCGCAGGGTCTCGACCTCGACCGCGTCGAGGTTTGCACGCAGGCGGCCCTGTTCGCTCGACAGTTCGCGCTGGCGGTCTTCCAGGGAGGTGATCTCCTGCTCGATCGCGCGGGCGCGGCGCAAGAGGTCATGCGCGCTGTCAAAGCTTTCGCTCAGGGCCGCATCGACGGCGATCCGCCCGGCGCGCACGTCCAGCACCAGCCGTTCAAAATCCCCCGAGTCCAGCGAATACTGCCGGCGGCTGACCGACCGTTCCACGACGTCCAGCGAGACTTCGCCCGCCTCGACTGGCACGGTCACGCGGATGAAACCGTCACCCTGTTCCACCTTGCCCGGCGCGCTGTCGAGTTCACCGAAGCCGCCGGGATGTTCGACTGAAAAGAGCGTCGCTTCCTCCGGCACGGTGGCGTCATACCGCGTGGTGCGCAGGGTGATCAGGTTGACAGTCACCTGTTCCCCGCCGGAAATCATCGCGGAAATGCGCTGGGTCTGGCGGCGGTCGGTGTTGACCGTGGCGCCCGTGGCCTCGGCAAAGGGCAACAGGCGGCTTTGCCCGGCCAGCATGCCGGTGAAGGGCGCATCGCCCACAAAGCCGTTCGCATCCTGAACAGAGACCAGACCCGGCGCCAGTGCCTGGTCCGCCTGCAGCGAAGCGGCCATCAGGACCTGGTTGCCGGTCTTCTGCGGACGGTACAGCGCGCGGATCTCGGGCTCGATCGCCATGTCGAAATACATCAGGTTCGCGGTGCGCCCATCTTCCAGGTCGACGGGCTGTGGCATGGCATAACGCAGGATGCCGGCGCCGCTCAGCACCTCACCCGCGCGTGCGGTGCCAGAGGGTTTGGCAAGGTCGAGCGCCAGCATTTCCTTGACCACGGGGGCATAGGCGGCTTCGGCGGCGGGGGCGGCAAGCGCCCTGACGCCCCGGTCGGGGGCAACCGTGACCGGGCGCGGGCCCGAGGGCGGATCGTTGCGCGCAATATACAGAGGGTCGATCAGTTCGCGCCGGTAGGCCACGGGAGAGCCGGTGGTCAGCGTCAGCGCCACGTCGTCCCAATCCTGCCCCGAGACATTCTCGACCGTGGCCCAGCCCTGGAACCGGCCTTCGTCCAGGAGAAGCCGCCAGGAATTCTTCCAGGCCGCGACCTCTGTCACGTAGGACAGGTGCACATCGCGGGCATCCGCTGCCTCCAGCGTCAGGTCGAAACGCCGGGTCTTGCTGTCGCGCCGGTCGGCGTCCATCGCGCGGGCCAGTTGCGCGGCGACATCCTCGGAAAAGGTGACCTGCGCACCGGGGGTCAGGACGATGTCCTGCACCCCGTCCTCGGTCAGCATCAGGACGGTGGTGCGCGTGACGTCCTTGCCCTCTTCGACGATCTGGGTTTCGCCCACGCCCATGATGCGGCCGGTAAAGGCGCCGCGCGCGGTGGTGACTTCCAGCGTCTCGCCGATCATCGCGCGCACCAGCCCCTCTGTCGTGCGCGGCACGCCGCCGGCAAAGATGGTGTCCGCCAGCGCGGCCAGACTGCTGCCGGGGGTGTCGGTCTGCAGGTCGATGACGCCGCCCGAGGGATCGCGCACCACAAGCGAGGCCAGAACGTCATCGGAATCGCGCATCGGCACGTCGAAGGACAGCGTGTTGCCCTCTGTCGGCGCAATGAATGTGTAGCGGGCGATCCCGGCCTGTCCCAGTTCGATCCGGGTGATCTGCGGAGAGGCAAGGGCGGTGGAAACAAGACAGGTGGTTGCCAGCAGGGCGGGCAGGAAAATGGATTTGGTCATGGTCGTCGACTCCTCGTCATTCGCGGACGGCTTAAAGGCCGTGTTCCGAGTCTACGACGCATCACCTGCCCGCGTCCTTGGCGAGGTCGTGTCAGATTGCGAAATTTTTTTGTCGGGCGGCCAGGGCGGGTCTTTGCCCGGTGTTCCGGAAAATCTGCTAGGATGGTCCTGGGGAAAAAGGGGGATGGCATGTCGGACTATTATGACCTGGGAACTTATGGCCGTCCGGTCGCGACCGCTCCAGAGGCACAGCTTTGGCTCGACCGGGGCTTGGTCTGGCTTTTTGCCTACAACCACGAAGAGGCGATCCTGTGTTTCGAAAAGGCGCTGACGGCCGACCCGGCCTGCGCCTTGGCCCATTGGGGCATCGCCTATGCCATCGGGCCGAACTACAACAAGCCTTGGGAGGTCTTTACCCCCGAGGAAAAGGCGCCGGCCCTGGCCCGCGCCCATGCGGCGCTGGCCGCCGGGCTGGCTCTGCATGGGGCGGCGCCGGTCGAACGGGCCCTGCTGGGGGCGCTTGCCGCGCGCTATCCGCAGGACCCATACATCGAGGATTACCAGCCGTTCAACGACGGGTTTTCCTCCGCGATGCAGCCGGTCTATGCTCAGTTTCCCGACGATCTGGATGTCACCTTCGTGTACGCCGAGGCGATGATGAACCGCACGCCCTGGCAGCTGTGGGACTTTCATCGCGGCGTGCCGAACCCCGAGGCTTCGACCTCCGAGGCGATGGCGGTGCTGGAGAGGGCCTTTGACCAGGTGCCGGGCGCCTGGGATCATCCCGGGTTGCTGCACATGTACATTCACCTGATGGAAATGTCGCCGCATCCGGAACGGGCGCTGCGCCACGGAGACCGCCTGACGGGGCTGGTGCCGGACGCGGGGCACCTTGTGCACATGGCGACCCACATCGACGTGCTGTGCGGCGATTACCAGAACGTGCTGTCGCGCAACCTTGCCGCGGCAAGGGTCGACGAGACCTTCAAGTTGCGGTCGGGGGCCGCGAATTTCTACGCGCTCTACCGCATTCACAACCTGCATTTCGCGCTCTACGGGGCGATGTTCCTGGGGCAGAAGGCGGCGGCGCTGGACGCGGCCAAACGCTTGCGTGCCGAGGTGCCGGACGAGGTGGTGCGTGTCTATCCCGACCTGTTCGAGACCTTCGTGGCGGCCCTGCCGCATGTCTATATACGCTTCGGCATGTGGTCCGAAGTGCTGGACCTGGAATTGCCCGAGGATACCGAGCTTTACACGACAACCAACGCGCTGATCCTTTATGCGCGGGCCGTTGCGCTGGCCAACCTGGGCCGACACGACGCGGCAGAAGTTGCGATACGGGCCTTTGTCGATGCCTATGCCCTGGTTCCCGAGGAACGGATGCTGTTCAACAACACCGCGCGCGACGTTCTGGCCGTGGCCGAGCAGATGATGCTGGGCGAGATCGCCTACAAGGCCGGACGCTGCGAGGAGGGACTGGCCTTCCTGCGTGAGGCGGTCGCCCTGGATGACGGGCTGCAATATGAGGAGCCCTGGTCCTGGCCGCAACCGACGCGGCATGCGCTGGGCGCCTTGCTGATGGATGCCGGGCGCTACGCAGAGGCCGAGGCGGTCTATCGTGCCGACCTTGGGCTTGACGGTGCCTTGCCCCGGCCAAGCCAGCATCCGCGCAACGTCTGGGCACTGCATGGGCTGGACGAATGCCTAACCCGACGCGGCGAGACGGTGGAGCGTACCCATATCAAGGCGGCCCTCGACGTCGCCCTGGCCCGGGCAGACGTGCCGATCCGGGCAAGTTGTCTTTGCCGGGCGCGCGTGGCGTAGCAGGGCAGGGCCAAGGTCCCGGGACTGAGTATTTTTTCCGTCAAGGTCGGCGTGTCAGCCCTTGCCGAGGCCTGACTATACCTATGAGACTCTGAATGTGTCGAAGATTTCTTTGCGGTTTCGGAAAGAAAATATTACCAATTTGGCGGGGCAACCCTAGAATTGCCCCTAGGGCGCCTGGTTCCGTCATGATCGGGGGCTCGGATAAACGGGAGGACGAAGATGACACGCAATATCTCAACGCGGCGCGCAGCGCTGCGCACTTTGGCTGGTGCCGGCGCGGCAACCCTTGCAGCCCCGCATCTCGCAACGGCGCAGGGCCAGACCACCACCTGGAAAATCCAGACCAGCTGGCCCGGCGGCGCTGGCCTGCAGATTTTCAAGGACTGGTGCGCAACCATCGAGGAAAAGACCGGCGGGGAACTGGCGTTCCAGCCCTTTGGCGCAAATGACGTCGTGGGCGACTTTCAGCTGTACGATGCCGTCAAGAACGGTGTTCTGGATGCCGTGAACCCCTTCACGATCTACGCCCAGGGGATCATCCCGGCGGCGACTTTCCTGACCTCGATCCCGTTGGGCCTGCGCAATCCGCATGAATTCGACGTGTTCTATTACGGACTCGGCGGCATCGACATCGCGCGCGAACTTTACGCCGCGCAGGGTATGCATTTCGTGGGGCCCGTCCATCACGGCCCGAACATCATCCACTCCAAGGTGCCGATCCGGTCGATCGACGATTTCGCGGGCCGCAAGATGCGCCTGCCCGGCGGCATGGTGGCCGAGATCTTTACCCAGATCGGCGCCGAAACCACGGTTCTGCCCGGCTCGGAGATTTTCCCGGCGCTGGAAAAGGGCACCATCGACGTGGCCGACTACGTGGGCCCGGCGGTCAACTATGCGCTCGGCTTCAGCCAGGTGACCGATTACATCGTGATGGGCCCTCCGGGATTCATGTCGCTGTACCAGCCGGTCGACATCATGGACATCACCGTGGGCCAGGCCGCCTGGGACGCGCTGAGCCCGCAGATGAAGCAGTTCGTCGAAATGGAAACCCATGTCTATTCCGACATGCACCATGCCGCGATCCAGAAGGCCGACCAGGACGCCTGGGCCAAGTTCGAGGCCGACGGCACCGAGGTTACGCGCCTGACGCAGGACGACGTGGAGCTGATGACAGAGGTCGCCGTTCCGGTCTGGTTCGACTACGCCAACCGCGATCCGCAGGCCGCCCGCGTCTTCAAGATCCAGCTGGATTACATGTTGTCCGGCTCGTTGGGCTATGTGGATCCGGCTCTGACCCAGGGGCTTGAACTCAAGCTCTGATCGGTCCGACCGCACAGATCGTTTCCGCCCGGCGCCAGATGTGTGCCGGGCGCTTTCCTTGTCATGCCAAACCATGAGGACCGTCAATGCCCGGTCTCAGCTTCACGCTTCCACATTGGCTCTACTGGGTGGGGCTGATCGTCTTTCCCATCATCGCGATGGTGCTGTCGCGACGCCCCCAGCAGGCCGAGAAACGCTATACCCTGCCACTGGCCTACATGATCGGGGTTACCGGCGGGATCATCGGCCTGCATCGGTTCTATCTCAAGAACATGCTGGGACTGGTCTATATCCCGATCTTCCTGTTCATCCTTTTTGCCAACGGGCAGACGCAGGATGCACGTTCGGTCCTGTCGGACTATGAAAACCAGCTGCGCGTCGCGCAACGCGTCCTCGATCGCGAAGAGAGCCGGGTCGAAGAGGCGCGCGCCGGAATGGCCGACCTTCAGGCCACCTTTGACGAGGCCGAGGAAGGCAGCTTTGCCAAGCGCAGTGCAGAGCGCCGTCTGCAAAGGGCGCAGGACACCGTCGCCAAGGGCGAGGAACGCCTGACCGAGGCCCGCGCGACGCAGGAGGACGTCACGCCCCTGCGCGACGAGGCTGCTGCCACGCGCGCCTTCTGGGACAACGCGGCGGGCTACGGGCTGTATCTCATCCTTGCCCTGCTTGCGCTCGATTTCGTGCTGATGCCAATGTTGGTGCGGCGCGCGAACGATGCGCTGCCCGCGCACGAGGAACTGTCGGACGCGGAAAAGGCCCTGCTGGCCGCCGAGGCCGAGGAGGGGCCCAAGCATGACAGCGACTATGCCCAGAACTGGATCGACCGGCTGTCGCTTTTCTGCGGCGAGTTCGTCGCCTACTGGGCGGTGATCGCGGTCTTTGTCTACTATTACGAGGTGATCGCGCGCTATGTCTTCGGCTCGCCGACGAACTGGGCGCACGAAGCGATGTACCTGATGTTCGGGATGCAATACCTGATCGCGGGCGCCTACGCGATGCTGACCGAAAGCCATGTGCGGGTCGACATCTTCTATGCACCGCTGACCAGGCCGAAAAAGGCCTGGGTCGATCTCCTGACCTCGATCTTTTTCTTCATCTTCGCCGGCACGCTGCTGGTGACGTCCTGGATCTTTGCGATGGACGCGATCGCGGTGCCCTCCGGCAACGCGGTGGTTTCGGACTGGGCGCGCGGCCAGATCTCCTTTGGCGAGATGGTCGGCGGCTTTGGCCTCGATCAATGGACCGATCCGAACATCCGCTGGGGCGAGATCAGCTTCAACGAGTGGGAAGTGCCGCTGTGGCCGATGAAATGGGTCATGGTGATGGGTGGGCTTTTGCTGGTGCTGCAGGGCATCTCGAAGGTCTCGAAAGACATCCGTGAAATCGCGCGGGGGAACTGAGGCAATGGGTATCGAAATCGGAATCGAGTGGCTGACGCTCATCATGTTCGGCAGCCTTCTGGCGCTGCTCATGGCGGGCCTGCCGCTGGCCTTCGTCACCGGGGGGCTGGCTTGTGTCTTCCTCTTTGTCCTCGGGGATGCGCGGGCGCTGAACATCGTGCCCAGCCGGATCTTCCCGCTGATGACCAACTATCAGCTTTCGGCGATCCCCCTGTTCATCTTCATGGCCGCGATGCTGGAGAGGGCAGGGATCATCAACGACATGTTCGACGTGATCTACAAGGTCCTCGGCGGGGTGAAGGGGGGGCTGGCCTCGGCCACCATCATCGCCTCGACGATCCTTGCGGCGATGGTCGGCGTGATCGGGGCTGCGGTCGTGACGATGGGGATCATCGCTCTGCCGGCGATGCTGAAGCGCCAGTACGATCCCAAGATCGCGATGGGCTCGATCATGGCCGGCGGCACGCTGGGCATCCTGATCCCGCCGTC
>NZ_JARAMO010000229.1:0-75053 GCF_028807275.1 Mameliella sp. AT18 | reverse complement strand
CGCACGCGTCGCTCTCGAAAACGACTTCTGAGTTGCCTGATCGCCCGATGGCGATCACCTGAAGACCCAGGCGCGCGCCCGCCGCGGCGCGCGCCTTTTTCACAACCGCATTTCTGCTTGTGCGGTCCAGCCCGGAGTAACACCATGCGTGATCTGATGAGAGCCTTTGCGGCCGAGGAAGATGGTGCCGTGACCGTGGACTGGGTCATTCTGACCGCCGCAATCGTCGGTTTCTGCATCGCGGCCTATACCGCGGCGGAAAACTCGACGCTCGGCCTGCGCGACGGCCTTGCCGCCGAACTTGTCCGCCAGAACGACTTCTGACCCCCTGCTGCCACGACATTCGCAAGGGCGGCCCGTTGCGCGGGCCGCCCGTCGCCGCGTTCTGCCACAGGAGGGCAGAGGCGTCGCCAAACCGCCCAGCGAGTGTCCCGTTCTTGCCGTATTCCCCCGCCAGGATGATCCGGGCCGGGAGACCGGCGAATCCAAGTTTGTCCAAGTGAGGTGACATATGCGACTCGTATTCGGACTTGTGCTGATCGCCGGCCTCGCCCTGGCGGGCTTTGCCGTCTACATGGCGCAGAATTACATCGGGGCCTACGAGAGCGCCCTGGCAGAAGAGCGTGCCAAGGCAGGCGCCTCTGTTCCGGTGGCCAAGGTCTTCATCACGAAACGCGCCATCAACTACGGCGAAGAGATCAAACCCGAGGACGTCGTGCTGACCCACTGGCCCCGGCAGGCCCTCCCCGAGGACTATTTCGACGAGGAAAACCCCTTCTTCGTCGACGGCCAGGAACCCCGCCTCGCCATGCGCCCGATCGAGAAGGCCGAAGTGTTGATGAAGGTGAAGGTGTCCGAACCCGGCGGCGACGCAGGCCTGACCTCGCGCCTTGATCGTGGCCAGCGCGCCTTTGCGATCAAGGTCGACGTGGCTTCGGGCGTGTCCGGTTTCCTGCGTCCGGGCGACCGGGTCGATGTCTACTGGACGGGCCGCCTGCCCGGCGAGATCGGTGAACGCTCGTCCGGCGAGGTAACCAAGCTGATCCAGACCGGTATCCGCCTGATTGCCATCGACCAGACCGCCGACACTGAATACAACACCGCAACCATTGCCCGCACCGTGACCGTTGCCGCCAGCCCGCAACAGGTCGCCGCCCTTGCGCAGGCCCAGTCGACCGGCAAGCTGTCTCTGTCGCTGATGTCCCAGCTGGACGATACCGTGGCAGAGGCGATCGAGGTGGACCAGCGGTCACTTCTGGGGATCGTGGCCGAGGAACGCGCCGAGAAGAAAGCCGACAAGACCTGCACCACCCGGGTGCGTCGCGGCGCCGAGGTGGTCGAGATCCCGATCCCCTGCACCAACTGACGCGCAAATTCGAACGGCGAATTCAACCGCTTGAAAAGATCAGGCCCCTGCCTTGGCGGGGGCCTCTTGTTGCGAAAATACCCGGCGTGTTGCGAGTTGTCCACATAAGCCGCAACACTGAAGCCATTGATTCTTGCAAAAAAACACGAAATGCCGCATGTTCGGGAAAAATGCAGGCGTCAGACCTGCGTCCGAGCAGTGATCGAGAGGCAGGTCACATGACCATTGACAGATTCCTGAAGACGGCCCTCCTGGGCCTGTCGCTTGCGGTCGCCCCGCTGGCGGTGCAGTACGCACAGGCGGACAACCTGCGCATCCTGCGCAATGGCACGCAACCTGTGCTCAACGTCCCGATGAACCGCGCACTGGTGGTCGAAAGCGATATTCCCTTTGCGGAATTGTCCATCGCCAATCCTGCGATCGCGGACATCTCGTCGTTGAACGACCGCAATATCTACGTGCTTGGTAAGGCGCCTGGAACGACGACGCTCACCATTCTCGACGCGGCGGGTGAGCTGATCTCGAACGTCGATATCCGCGTCTCGCCCGATGTATCCGAGTTCAAGGAACGGCTGCGCCAGATCCTTCCCCAGGAAAAGATCGAGGTGCGCACCGCCAATGACGGCATCGTGCTGTCGGGGACCGTGTCGTCGACGGCCAGGATGCAACGCGCCCTGGACCTTGCACAGCGCTATGCGCCCGACCGCGTGTCGAACCTGATGTCCGTGGGCGGCGTGCAGCAAGTCATGCTGAAAGTCCGTTTCGCCGAGATGGAACGCACAGCGGCCAAGATGCTGCGAACCTCTCTGGCCACCGGCGGATCGGTTGCAGGCGGCGATCTCGGCCTTGAACTGGGGACCTTGAGCGCCGCTTCGGATGCGGCGGTCGACGCCGTTGCCGACAAGCTGGCACCGCAGGGACTGGACGTCGAGGGCGCAGTTCTCTTTGGTTTCAACGCCGGCGGGCTCGAAGTGGGCATCATGCTGGAGGCGCTGGAACGCAAGGGCATCGTGCGCACCCTGGCCGAACCGAACCTGACCGCACTGTCGGGCCAGGAGGCAAAGTTCCTGGCAGGTGGCGAATACCCCGTCCCGGTCAGCCAGCAGAACAACACCATCACCATCGAGTACAAGCCCTTCGGCGTGGAGCTGAACTTCATCCCCCGGGTGGTCGATGGCGACCTGATCAACCTCGAGCTCGAGGCCGCGGTCTCGTCGATCGACACCAACAACTCGATCGTTCTTTCGGACATCTCGATCAACGGTTTCAAGCGGCGCGAAACCTCGACCACTGTCGAACTGCGTGACGGCGAAAGTTTTGCCATCGCGGGCCTGCTGATGGACGATTTCACCGACCGCAACTCGCAGCTGCCCTGGCTGGGCGACGTGCCGGTGCTGGGCGCGCTCTTCCGCAGCGCGGAATACCAACGGTCGCAGTCGGAACTGGTGATCATCGTGACCCCGCACCTGGTGACGCCGACGCGAGGCGAATACCTGGCCCTTCCGACCGACCGCGTTGTTCCCCCGACCGAACGTGACCTCTTCCTGCGTGGCAAGGTCGCCGGCAAGCCGGGGCAGAAGGCGCCGAATTCCGGGGCCGCGGGTGAAGTGGCCAAGCAGGACTTCACCGGCTCCTACGGATATGTGATGGATTGATGCAGAGGCGAATGATGATCAGGCTTCCCTTTTCCGCCGCGCTGACCGCGGGCCTCTTGATCGCCGGATGCAGCCAGGCCCCTGTCGGGTTTGACCGCGAGGCGGGCGCGCTGATCGACACCGGTCACTTCGGCAATGCCACTATGAACAATCACCAGCTGATGACCGGCGAAAAGCAGATCATCTACGACATGTCGCAACGCTTTGCCTCCGAAGTGATGACGACGGTGAACTTTGCCTTCAACAGCGCCGTTCTGGACCACGGCGCGCGCGACACGCTGCGCGAACAGGCCCAGTGGATCCGCCAGTTCCCGGAAATCCGGTTCCGCGTCTACGGTCACACCGACAAGGTCGGCAGCAACGGCTACAACAAGAGCCTGGGCCTGCGGCGGGCCAATGCGGTCGTGAACTACCTCGTCAGCCAGGGCATCAGCCGTTCGCGCCTCGAAGCCGTCGTTTCCTACGGCGAGACGCAGCCGCTGATTGTGACCGAGGGCCGCGAACGCCGCAACCGCCGCACCGTGACCGAGGTGTCGGGCTTTGTGTCCAGCCACCCCACGGTGCTGGATGGCAAATATGCCGAGGTGATCTATCGCGAGTATGTCAACAGCGCCGAACCCAAGACGGGGCTGACCGGACAGCAGGGGCAGGATCTCGCGATCACCGAGTGATCCTGACTTGGGACCGGCAAGGAAAGGGGCCAAACGGCCCCTTTTTTCATGTCCGCGCACGGGAGGGTCATTCATGCGCATGCAGCATACTCGTTTGAATTGATCGAATAATCCTATTGACCACTGGAGGGATGCGAGGGCGTACCAGGACCCGCCGTCAGTCCCCGTTCACCGTACAATTTCGGTTTTTTGGCCCAAATGTTGCCTCGATTATGGGGGACTGTCGCCTTGGAGAACCAGTGCGTGCGCAAATCCCGAGTCGCGCACCGCGGGTCCGGGGGACTTCTCTTAGCCACGTCCACCCGGTCCGGCAAAAGTAAAGGACGACAGGCATGACCAACGCGACACAACAGCAAACGGAGCCGGCGCCGATCGTCGCCTGCACCATCAGCCGCGACGTCCAGAACTTCGACCTGCTCATCGACGACATGGAAGCCCTGCTTGGAGAAGGATGGGGGGACCTCGGCTTCGACGAGGCCACGGCCTTCCTGAACCAGCCTGACGGGCGGACGCTGGAATTCGTGGCAATGGCCATCGACGCCATCGACGAGCCGGACCTGCCGATGTTGTCCCAGGTCATTCACGCCGCCAAGGAAAATGGCGTCAAGGTCATCCTGATCGCCGAAGACGTGACGCCCGCCTCGTTGCACCATCTCTTGCGCGACGGGGCCGATGAATTCGTGCCCTACCCCCTGCCCGAGGGTGAGCTGGCCGGGGCCTTGGAACGCCTGCGCCAGCCTGCACCCACCGCCGTTCAGTCCGAACCCGCGCCCGCCACCAATGCCGAAGGCGTCCGCCTGTCCGGTGGCGGTGACGGCGTGTTGATCGCCGTTCACGGCCTTGCCGGCGGCGTCGGCGCCACGACCCTGGCGGTGAACCTGGCCTATGAGCTGGCCACCGGCGGAAAGGAAAAACAGCCCAAGGTCTGCCTGATCGACCTTGGACTGCAGTTCGGCTCTGTCTCGACCTATCTCGACCTGCCCCGCCGCGAAGCCGTCTACGAAACCCTGTCCGACATCGAGGCGATGGACGGTGACAGTTTCGGCCAGGCACTGGTCAGCTTCGAGGACAAGATGCAGGTCTTCACCGCGCCGTCGGACATCCTGCCGCTGGACATCATCGGCCCAGCCGAGATCAAGCGCCTGCTGGACATCACGCGCGAGCATTTCGACTACGTCATCGTCGACATGCCGTCCACCGTCGTGCAGTGGACGGAAACCGTGCTGACAGAGGCGCAGCTGTATTTCGCGCTGATCGAACTGGACATGCGCTCTGCCCAGAACACGCTGCGATTGAAACGGGCGCTGCAATCCGAGGATCTACCGTTCGAGAAGATCCGCTTTGCGCTGAACCGCGCACCCAAATTCACCGATCTGCAGGGCAAGAGCCGCGTCAAGCGTCTAGCCGACAGCCTTGCGATCTCGCTGGACGTGCAACTCCCGGATGGCGGCCGAACCGTCATGCAGGCCTGCGACCACGGGCTGCCGCTGGCCAGCCACGCGGCCAAGAACCCGCTGCGCCGCGAAATCGTCAAGCTTGCCCAGCAGCTCAACGCCATCGGCGACAGCGACGCCGAAGCCGCCTGATCCAGGGGATATACATGTTCTCGCGTTACAAGAAAAACTCCGCTCCCGGCGCCCAGCCGGTCAAGGCCCCGGCCCCGGCGGCTCCCGCCACTGCAGCTCAGCCTGCCGCCCAGCCCACAGCCGTGCGTCGTAAGGCGAAACCCGCCGCGCAGGCGGCCCCCGTGGACAAGGAAAAGAAACGCAAGGAACGGCTTGGCGAGATCAAGCTGGAACTGCACCGGGCGCTTCTTGAGAACCTGAACCTGGCCGCGCTGGATAAGGCCTCGGAAGGGGAGCTGCGCGAGGAAATCAGCGCGATCGCCAACGAGACGTTGCAGGAGAAGGGCGTCGTTCTGAACCGCGACGAACGCCGCGCGATGATGGCCGATCTCTACGACGAGGTGAAGGGGCTCGGCCCTCTGGAACCACTGCTCAAGGACGAGACGATCTCGGACATCCTGGTCAACGGTCCCCAGCAGATCTTCATCGAACAGAACGGCAAGCTGACGCTGTCGGATGTGACCTTCAAGGATGAACGCCACCTGATGCGGATCATCGACAAGATCGTCTCGGCCGTGGGCCGGCGCGTCGATGAATCGAACCCCTACGTCGACGCCCGTCTGGCGGATGGGTCGCGTTTCAACGCGATGGTGCCGCCGGTGGCCATCGACGGCAGCCTTGTGTCCATCCGGAAATTCAAGAAGGACAAGTTGGGCATCGACGACCTGGTGAACTTCGGCGCCTTCACCGAGGAAATGGCCGTCTACCTGCAGGCCGCCGTGGCCACCCGGCTCAACATCATCGTCTCGGGCGGGACGGGCTCGGGCAAGACCACGACGCTCAACGCGCTGTCCAGTTTCATCGACGACAGCGAACGCATCCTGACCATCGAGGACACCGCCGAACTGCAGCTGCAGCAGAGCCACGTCGGCCGCATGGAAAGTCGCCCGCCCAACGTCGAGGGCAAGGGCGCCGTCACCCCGCGCGACTGCCTGAAAAACGCCCTGCGGATGCGCCCCGACCGCATCATCGTCGGCGAGACTCGCGGCGAGGAGGTCATCGACATGCTGCAGGCCATGAACACCGGCCACGACGGCTCGATGACCACGATCCACGCCAACAGCGCCCGCGATGGTGTTGCGCGTCTGGAGAACATGATCGCCATGGCGGGGATCGAGATGCCGCTCAAGGCGATGCGCTCGCAGATTTCTTCGGCCGTGAACCTCATCGTTCAGGCCAGCCGCCTGCAGGACGGCTCGCGCCGCATGACCTCGATCACCGAGATCACCGGCATGGAAGGCGATGTGATTTCAATGCAAGAAATCTTTCGCTTCCAGCGCGTCGGCCTGACCCCCGATAACAAGATCATCGGCCATTTCACGGCCACCGGCGTTCGCAGCGCCTTTGCCGAACGGTTCCGGATGTGGGGCTACGACGTGCCCGCCTCGATCTACGAACCCTTCAGACCGGAGTAACGCATATGCTCAGCGCAGAACCGATCATCTACGGCGGGATCTTCCTGGGCGTGCTGATCCTGGTCAACGGCGTCTACCTCGTCGCCTTCGGCAAGTCGATCAGCCTCACCAACCGGGTCAACCGCCGGCTGGAGATGCTCGACAAGGGCGAACGCCGAGAGGACGTCCTGGCCAAGCTCCGCAAGGAGATGGACCAGCACATGCAAAGCCGCTCGCTGCCCATCTACTCGATGCTGGCGAGCAAGGCCCAGAAAGCGGCGCTTGCCTTCACGCCGCAACAGCTGATCCTTGTCATGGTCGCAGCCTCCGTCTTTGCCTTCGTCGGTCTCAGCATCGGGACAGAGGCGGGCGCCGCCGTGCGCGCTGTCATGTCCGTCTTCATGGGCGTCGGCGGTGTCTATTTCTGGGTCAATCACCGCGCCAAGAAACGCCTCAGCATGATCGAGGAACAGCTACCCGACGCGGTGGAACTGATGGTCCGCTCCTTGCGCGTGGGGCACCCGTTCAGCTCGGCCATTTCGATCGTCGCCAAGGAACTCAAGGACCCGCTGGCCACGGAATTCGGCATCATCGCGGATGAATCGACCTATGGCCGCGACGTGGGCGAGGCACTGAAGCACATGGCCGAACGGCTGGACATGCAGGACTTGCGCTTTCTGGCCGTGGCCGTGGCGATCCAGCAGCAGGCCGGCGGCAACCTGGCCGAGATCCTCGAAGGCCTGGCCAAGGTGATCCGGGCCCGTTTCCGCCTCTTCCGCCGGGTCAAGGCGATCACTGCCGAGGCGCAATGGTCAGGCAAGTTCCTGTCAGGTTTCCCGGTCGCGGCGCTGATCTTCATCCAGGTCGCCAAGCCCGACTACTATGACGAGGTGCTCGATCACCCCTGGTTCATTCCCGCCTGCTTCATTGTCGGCATCATGCTGGTCGCGAACATGATCGTCATGCGCTGGCTGGTGAATATCAAGGTCTGAGAAAGGCTGCCCCAATGCTCGATACGCTCAACACGATGATCACCGATACGCTGGGTCCCGCCGGTCCGCTGATCGTGGTCGCGGGATTGGCGGCGCTCCTGATCGTCGCCACCATCCCGATGTTCCTCAACTCCCGCCCCGACCCGCTGGACAAGCTCAAGCAGGACGGCAAGAAACGCATGGACGCAGAGACCCGCGCCGTGTTGCGGGAAAAGAGCAAGAACGAAAAGCTCAACAAGTATGCGCAGTTCCTGGAACCGCAGGACGCCAAGGAATACTCCGAGATCCGCACCAAGCTGATGCAGGCCGGCTACCGGTCCAAGGACGCGGTGCAGATCTACTACTTCCTGCAATTCGCGCTGGGGATCGCCCTGCTCTGCGCAGGGGTCGTGTACTACATCTTCTTCATCGACCCAGAGACGGCAACGATGCAGACCAAGCTGATGTATATCCTCGGCCCCGGCTGCCTTGGCTACATGGCGCCCAAGTACTGGGTCAACAAGCGGGTCGCCAGCCGCCAGGAACAGATCCAGCAGGGCTTTCCCGACAGCTTGGACATGATGCTGGTCTGCGTCGAGGCGGGCCAGTCGATGGACCAGTCCATCGTCCGCGTCGCACGCGAGTTGCGCAGTTCCTTCCCTCCGCTGGCCGAGGAATACGAGATCATCAGCTACGAGATGAAGGCCGGCAAGGACAAGAGCCAGGTCCTGAACGACATGGCCGACCGCTGCGGCCTGCCTGACATCTCGTCCTTCGTCACCGTGCTGAACCAGGCGGCGACCTTCGGCACCTCGATCTCCGATGCGCTGCGGGTCTACGCCGGCGAAATGCGTGACAAAAGAGTCATGCGTGCCGAGGAAGCTGCGAACAAACTGCCGACAAAGATGACGCTGACCACTATGATGCTCACGGTGCCGCCGCTGCTGATCATTCTCGTGGGCCCGTCCGCGGTTGGCATTTCCGAAATGGGCTCGATGGCTGTGGGCAACTGACCGCATGAAACAGGCTCTTTGGGCCGCCCTGATGACGCTGCCGCTGGCCGCCTGCACCGCAGGCGGCCCGTTCGCGCATAACGAACCCGCCTCACCCTACGCACCCGGCCTCGACCCCAGGGGCGAAGCGGTGGATGGGTTGACCGTGGGCCACCGCCTGATGGCCGCCGGCCAGCACGAACTCGCGCTCGAGGCCTTTACCCGCGCCGCCGCCGACCAGGGACTGACCGCCGAGGTCCTGATGGCCCTGGGGTCCGCCAACCTGGCGCTGGGGCGGTTGCACCAGGCCGAACCGCTGCTGCGCCGCGCCGTAAAGGAAGAACCGGACTGGGCCGAAGCCTGGAACAACCTCGGCATCGTGCTGATCGAAAAGGGTGAGACCGCCGAGGCCTCCGAAGTCTTCCGCCGGGCCTTTGCGCTGGACAATGGCCAAAGTGACTCAATTCGCGACAATCTTCGCTTGGCGCTCGCAAAAATGGAAAATTCCGTTTATGGTGATGAGTTAGAGCAAGAATACAAGATCGTACGCCGCGGGCACGGGGACTACCTGATCCGGCGCACTGGCGGCTGACGATCATTCGCCCCGGACAACGGGGCAAAAGAACAACCGCCGAAAAGGCGGGCGAGAGGCAGAGCAGCACAAGGACGCAGGCAAAATGCGCCATCCCATCATCGTTTCCCTCTGCGCGGCGGGCGTCGTCGCGCTGTCGGCCTGTGACAAGGGCATCGACACCGCCGAAATGGACCGCAAGTTCCAGGGCGTGAACGTGGTCGACGAAAGCGACCTGAACGAGGTCATGCTGACCGTGGGCGACCCGAACGAGGCCGTGGCCTATTTCCAGCGCACGCTCAAGGAAAACCCCGACCGGATCGACATTCGCCGCGGCCTTGCCCAGTCTCTGGTCCGGGCCAAGCGCATCCCCGAGGCCAAGGTGGCCTGGGCCAAGGTCGTCGAGCACGAGGACTCGACCGATGACGACCGGGTGCAACTGGCCGATGTCCTAATCCGCGCGGGCGAATGGGACCAGGCGGAAAAGGTGCTGGACGCGATCCCGCCCACCGTCGAAACCTACAAGCGTTACCGGCTGGAGGCGATGATCGCTGATAGCAACAAGGAATGGAAAAAGGCCGACAGTTTTTACGAGGTCGCGGTGGGCCTGACGACCAAACCCGCCTCGGTGCTGAACAACTGGGGGTATTCCAAGCTGACGCGTGGCGATCTGCCCGAGGCCGAAAAGCTCTTCCTCGAGGCCATCCGCCACGACGACAAGCTGTATACCGCCAAGAACAACCTGGTCATGGCGCGCGGCGCGCAGGGCAAGTACATCCTGCCCGTCATCCCCATGACCCAGGTCGAAAAGGCGGAACTTCTGCACACACTGGGCCTGGCCGCGATCAAGAGTGGTGACGTCAAGACCGGCAAAGCCCTGCTGCGCGAAGCGATGGAGACGCACCCGCAGCACTTCGAGGCCGCGGCCCGGGCGCTGGCGGCGCTTGACGAGGCCTGAGGTCCATGTCGCTGAGTGCCGCCGCGGCCCTGTGGTTCCTGCCCTTCGTCCTGCCGATCTGTGTCTATATCTGCTACACCGACATGAAGGGGATGCGCATCCCCAACCATGCGGTTGTGGCGCTGTTCCTGGTTTACCTCTTCGTGGGCGTGGTCGCCTTGCCGCTGGATGTCTATTTCTGGCGCTACCTGCATCTTGTCGTGGTGCTGGTGGCGGGCATCGCGCTGAATGCGGGCGGGGCGATGGGGGCCGGCGACGCGAAATTCGCCGCCGCCGCCGCCCCCTTCATCCACATCGGGGACCTGCGGTTCCTTATGGCGCTCTTTGCCGCCAACCTGCTGGCGGCCTTCGTGGCGCACCGCCTGGCCAAGCGCACGCCGCTGCGCCACCTGGCGCCCCACTGGCACAGCTGGGAGGCCGGGTCGAAATTCCCGATGGGGCTTGCCCTGGGCGGAACACTGGCAATCTACCTCGGGTTGGGGTTGTTCTACGGGGCGTGACACCGGCACGCCCTGCCCCGGCGGGCGGTTCGGAATTTCCGCAGTCGCTCCCTCATCCTGCCACAATCCCCTGCCAGTCTGCTTGCCAAAGCAGTTGAGGGCAGATCCGACATGAACATGGAAACCGGCGCCGTCCTGGCCCCGCCGCAGCCACGGCGGATCGAGGAAATGAAGCTTCCGCTGGTGATGATGCGTGACATCGTGCTCAAGACGATGTTCCGCAAGAACACCAACATCGTGACGGATCTTGCACGCACCGTCTGCCTTCCGGTGACGGTCGCGCAGGAACTGATCGACATGTGCCGCGGCCAGGGCCTGATGGAGGCGATGGGCACGCTCGGCCCCTCGGGAGAGGTCTCCTCCGAGATGCCATACCAGTTGACGGACAGCGGAAAGGCCCGCGCGCTGGATGCACTCGCACAGTCCGAATACTTCGGCGCTATGCCGATCCCGCTGGATGTCTACGCCGAACAGGTCAAGCGCCAGTCGATCCGCAACATCCAGATCACCCGCGATCAGTTGACCGGCGCGATGGGCCACCTGGTCCTGCCCGAAGACCTGATTTCCAACCTCGGGCCCGCCGTTTCCTCGGGCCGGTCGATCCTCATGTACGGCCCACCGGGCAACGGCAAAAGCTCGATCTCCAACGGCATCCGCGATGCAATGGGCGACAGGATATACGTCCCCCGGGCCATCGAGTATTCCGGCCAGGTCATCACGGTCTACGACCCGATCGTGCATTCCAAGGCCGAGGACGACGCCGAAGACCCCAACGCCCTGCGCCGCCGCGCACGGTTCGACCGGCGTTACGTCCTGTGCCAGCGGCCCACGGTCATCACCGGGGGCGAACTGTCGCTCAACATGCTCGACCTCGTCTACAACCCCACGGCGCGCACCTACCAGGCGCCATTGCAGCTGAAATCCACCGGCGGCATCTTCATCGTCGACGACCTTGGCCGACAGGCCGAACCGCCGCAGAAGCTGGTCAATCGCTGGATCGTGCCGCTGGAAGAATCCAAGGACATCCTTGCCCTGCAGTCGGGCGAAAAGTTCGAAGTGCCTTTCGACACGCTGGTGATCTTTTCGACCAACTTCCACCCGAACGAGATCTTCGACCAGGCCGCGCTGCGCCGGATCTTCTTCAAGATCAAGATCGACGGGCCGAACCAGCAGGATTTCCTCAAGATCTTCAGCCTTGTGGCCCGCAAGAAGAAGATGCAACTGGACGAGGCAAGCCTCGTCCACCTGCTCAAGAACAAGTACCCGACGATCAAGAACATCTACGCGAATTACCAGCCAGTCTTCCTGATCGACCAGATGATCGCCGTCTGCGATTTTGAGGGCATCCCCTACAAGATGACCCCCGAGTTGATCGACCGCGCCTGGAGCAACATGTTCGTGAAGGACGAAAAAATCGTGAAGTGAGGGTGGCTTGCCCGGTCCCCTCTGTGCGCGAGGGGGCTAACCCTCCCTGATCCGTGCCATCCAGATCGGCAACAGAAGGCTGAGGATCAACAACCGCATCACATGGTGTGCCGCTACATAGGCCGGGTCCAGCCCAAGGGTCACGGCGATGGCGGCCATCGCCTCGACCCCGCCGGGGGCATAGGCCACGATCAGGACGGCGGGCGGCACGCCCATCAGGACCAGAGCAACCGTCACCGCCATCAAGGTGGTGATCACGTTGACCAGTGTGAGCCAGGCACCGGCCATGACCGAGTTGCGCAACACGGCGCCGCTTTGTCCCGCGAAACGAGAGCCGATCATCGTCCCCATCACCACAAAAGCCGCGTCGCCCAGCTCCGCCGAGAGGCGCCCAGGCGTCAGGTCTGTCACATGGCCCAGCGCACTGACCGTCATGCCCGCCATCAGGAAAGCCGCCGGCACGCGCAGCTTCTGGTAGCCATAGCCCACAATCAGACCCGCAAGCCCCAGCAGGCCCAGCGAGATCAGCGTCATGTCGGCCACCGGAAGGAGGGTCGCCCCGCTGGCGCCAAAGACGACGCTGACCAGAAGCGGCACGCAGAGCGTCAGGAACAGGACCCGGATGCTCTGGATCACCGCGATCTGTGCCGTGGGGCCGCCCTGTTCCAACGACATGCTGAGCACGTAACTCAGGTGTCCCGGCGCCGAGGCAAGGATCGCATCACGTTGGCTGAAGCCCATCCAGCGCACCATGCCGGCTTTCGCGATCGCCAACCCCAAGGGCAGGCTGGCACCGAGGACCGCGATGCTGAGCGGCCAGGAAGCCGCCGCTTGCAGTGTCTCCGGCGTGACACCGGTTCCGATGTTGACGCCCAGCAGGATAAAGGCCGCTGTCCGCATCCAGACCGGCAGATCGAACCGCAGACCCGCCAATCCGGCCAGCGTGACACCCACGGCGGAACCGGTCAGCGCCGCGGCCGGAAAGCCGATCAGCCCGAAGACCAGCGCGCCCAGCGCACCCGCGCAAAAGGCCAGGAGAGTTCCGGTAAGGTGGGACATGCCGGACCGGTTTATCCATCCGGATTGACCTACGCCAGCCCCCGGGACAGCCTTCGACGCGGTGCCATGCGGAATGGTTTTGCGTCGGTGTGATTTTGCGCTTGACGGCGGCGCGCGGCTTCCGTATCCGACCCCCCACACTGCTTGGCGCGGTAGCTCAGTTGGTTAGAGCGAACGACTCATAATCGTTAGGTCGGGGGTTCGAGTCCCCCCCACGCCACCATTCCTCCCCTTCATTTTCGAAATCACGCCCGGGTCGGGTCCGATGTCTTGTCGCGGATGACCTGTCCCCGGAAAAGGGAGGCGCTGCCCCCCTTTCCCAACCCTTTTTCGGTCCTTTCAGGCAGAAAGGTCCATACCATCGACCTCGGCCCAGATATCGCCCCAGACCGCCCTGGCCTTGCCCCGGTGGCGCGCAGCCTTTGCGGCTTCGAGATTGTCCATCATGCCGTCGCCCCTGACCACGATCAGGCCAACCATGCCGACGGCGTAATGCGGCTGACACTGGTAGCCATAGAACCCGGGGCTGTCGAAGGTCACTTCGATCTCCTCGTTGATCCGGCCCCGGAACGGTTCCGCACCGTCGGGGATCATGTCGTCGGCGGACTGGGCGTTGTGGCCCTTGTCGGTGGCCAGGAACTTGACGCTGTCACCGGGCTCGATCACAGCGATGCGCGGAAAAAACACCTGCCGCAGCTTGCGATCCTCGGGGTGCTGGTTCAGCATCTGGATTTCATGTGTCGTCGCCGCAAGCACCCGACCGGGCAGGGTCAGGGCCAGCGTGGCCGAAGCCGCAGCAGAAAGAAGCGCGGTGCGTCGTGTGATGAAACGGGTCAAGTCTTCCTCCATCGGGATTGCACACCGGTCCCCTTGGGAAGGCCAGCGCGGGATGCCGGCACGTTGCGGCAATCCCCGGAACCTTGTCCAGCGTGGCGCAGCCCCATAGGCCGGTTTCCGCGTTGTGAATTAGACCCCAGAGCTCGTCTGACATCCGGAAACGGGCGTGATGCGGCGCTTTGTCCGCAGTTCAGGCAGAGGCACGGACCGACCACCGGGACCGGCCCGCCGCAAAGGCCAGAAACAGACCGGACACCGCCACCATGACAACAACCATGACCGCCACCGGAACCGCCACCGGGCCGCGGGGGACGGCAAGTTCCAGCGGCTTACCCGGCGACAGGTGCACATGGCGGTCCCGGAGTGGCCCGCCAAAGCCATGCTCTCGCACCATCAGGTCCAATCCCTTTGGGTTGGGCAGGCGCAGAGTGATTGGTGCGCCGGGGTCATCCGGGTATGCCACGAAACCGGCGTAGAGATAGAGATCCCGCAGGCCTCGCGGGGCCTCCGGCGCGGGGACACCGCAGACGGAAATTGCCGTCAGCCCGTCCAGCGGGGTGACAAACGGCAGGGGCTGGTTCAGCGGATGCACCATCAGGGACATGCCTTCGAACGTTGCCGTCTGCCCGGCGATACGCGCCTCGACCCGCTCCCACAGCGCATCCGCGATCTGCCAGGTTCCCTCCTGCAGGCTCTCGAAGGGCACACGCCCGTCCGGCCCTATCAGCATTCCGGCATCCAGGCCAAAGGTGTCGACCGCCGTCAGGACGGGCATGCCCATGAATATCTCGACAGAGCGGTCATCGCGGGCAACGATCAACTCGACCCGATCGGCCAGGACCGGCGAGCAGGTCAGACCGCCGGCAACCACCAGCGCCGTCCGTGCCAAGATCCTTCGCAGCCCCCGCATCCTATCCCTTTCGTCCCCTCGCTGGCTTATCTGCCTTCACAGCCCCGACAGCACAAAGCGCAACATGGACGCGGGCGGCAAGACGGTCATTCGTATCCCGTCATCTCAAGATAGCCGCGTCCCGCGTGGCTGCCACCGACGCGCACCGGCCCTTCCCAGTAGGGGATCGAAACCGCCATCCATGCTTCAGGGTTCAGCGCCTCGACCGTCACGTCGATGTCCCGGTCCGGAAGCCTCATGCGCCAGGTCACCGGGATCTCTCGCCCGGCGACCTCTGCGTCCTGCAGTGGTTCTGCGGTCAGGGCGCCATCACCATAAGCCTGTGTCGCTCCGTCCGCACCGATCCAGGTGGCCGAGGTATAGGCGCTGCCATCTGTCTGGCGCAGGCGAAATCCCATCAGCTTGTCCCCCGTATCGAAGGACAGCGAAAACCAGTCCCAGCCCGATTGCGTGCTGCTCAGTGGTTGCGAGGAATATTCGCGATCCAGCCAGGCCTCTCCGGTCACGGGCACCGGGCCGTCAGGCAGATCCAGGACACCCTCGACGCGGTAGAGGGGCTGCGAATAGTAATAGCTGGCCTGCCCCTCCGCCGATTTGACCGAAAATCCCCGGTCACCGTGAAAGACCAGCGGCCCCTGCGCCGCCAGCCGCAGATCATAGCGGAACTCCGTCCCGCTGGCCGTGAGGGTCACCTTGTCCAGCGTCTCGCCAGTCATCTGCCAGTCGTCGATCCAGGCATCGAAAGGCTGCGCCGTCACACCCGCCTGACCGATGCCGCCACGGGCAAAGCGCTCGGCAACATGGTGCGCCCCGGGCGTGGTCACCGCCGCATGGGCGAACCAGACCTGCGGCGAGATCCAGCCCTCCCCCTCTCCCGGTGCCAGGGCCGAGCGGAACAGCGTCCACTGCACCCCGTAGTCGGTGCCATCCGGACCGGCCAGGTTGGCGGTCACGTACCACCATTCGATGCGATAATCGGGGTGCGGGCCGTGATCGGCGGGGAAGTCAAAGACCGGATCCGGGGCGGGTATGGCAAAGCCCGTCGCATCCGTGCCCAGCCCGGCAAAACCCTGCCCCAGCGCCGCCACCGGCCAGAGCAGCAGGAAAGCGATCAGCCTAGCGTTCATTGGCAAAGACCCTCAGCAATTGCGAAACCGGCGTGCGCGCCATGCGCAACGCGGGCCAGAGCGCGGCCAGCGCCGCCGCCAGCAGGGTCAGCAGCCCCAGCCGTGCATAGTCCAGCGGAAAGAGATACATCGGCAGGCGCCAGCCAAAGGCCTGCACATTGACCATCGCCAACAGGACCCAGGCCAGCGCCAGGCCCAGCGGCAGGGCCAGCAGAGCCGTCAGCGCCGCCAGCACCAACGCCCGGATCAGCTCGACCCGGGCAAGCCTGCCGCGCGTCAGCCCCATCGCCCAGACTGGCGCAAGCTGTGGCAGGCGGATGGCAGACAGGGTCAGCAGGCTCATCAGGATGGCAAAGCCCGCCACCGCCAGCGTCAGCACGTTGAGCGCCGCCGTAACGGTAAAGGTCCGCTCGAAGACAGCCAGCGAAAAGGCCTTGACCGACGACTGGTCCACCACACTGCCCGGCGGCAGGTCGAATGCGTCGCCCAGCGCGCTGCGCAGGTCTTCGGGGTCAAGGTCCAGCACACCGAACTGGCGTGGCGTCTCGTCGGGGAAAATCCCGGCGAACCGCGCCTCGGAGATGACCGCCTGGCCCAGAGGGTTGCCGTAATCGCCGTAGACACCGGCGACCGGCAGGCGCAGGCCTCCGCCAAGGTCCAGCATATCGTCCAGCCACAGCCCGGCCCGGCGCGCCAGTTGTTCGTTGACGATCACCGCCTCGCCCGCCGCGACCTGCGCCCATGCCTCTGGACGCGCCGCGACAAAGGTCCAGTTGGTCTCATAGGCGGAGCCCACCCGCGCGCCCATCAGCTCTGCCGGGACACCGGCAGGGCGGCTGTCGACCCGCAACAGAGGCAAAACCGTTGCCCCCCGGTCCTGCAGAAACGCCTCTATCCCGGGCATCCGGTCGCGGTCGACGCCACGGACGTAGGCATCCGCAAACAGCCGCTGATCCAGGAAATCGATGAAAGTCAGGCGAAAGCTGGAAACCATCGTCGACACGCCCACGTTCGCCGCCATCGCCAGCAAAAGCGCCATGAGCGCAAGACTGAGGCCAGGCAATTGCTGGCGCGTGTCGGCCCAGAACCAACCGCCGATCACGCCTTTGGCGCGGGACTGGCCCAGCGCAAGGACGGCGCCAAGGACCAGGGGAAGCGCCAGCGCAGCGCCGATTAACAAGCAGCCAAGCAGCGCGAAGGTGGCGATCAGACCGGCATCGGCCAGGGCAATCCCCGCCGCCACGGCCAAAAGCAGCACCGCCGCCCCGCCCTGCAACCAGCGCCCCCGGCCCGCGGCCATTGCCCAGGCGCGGGGGCGGGCGCTGGCCAGGATGGGCATCCGCGCGATCCGCCAGAGCGCCCCGGCCCCCGCCATCCCGGCCCCCAGCACGGCAATCGCCAGCCCGGACAACCACCACACCGGGCGCAGTTGCAGACCACCGGACACCTGCGCGCCATAAAGTCCCTCCAGCGTCGCGGCCACGTCCGGCAACAACAGGGCGGCAACAAAATACCCAAGCACGACGCCGATCGCGCCGGCCAGCAGTGACAGCAACAGCAGCTCGACCGTCATCAGCACGATCAGGCGCCGCAAGGGCACGCCCAGGGTGCGCAGGGTGCGCACCATGCCCCGGCGCTGTTCAAAGACCAGGCCGATGGTGCCATGCACGATAAAGATGCCGACGGCAAAACTCAGCAGGCCGAAGGCCGTCAGGTTGAGATGGAAACTGCCGGTCAGTTGCCCCACGTCACTGCCCGATTGCGCCGCGACGCGCGTCAGTCCCGGCGCCACCTCGTCAAGCGGCGGCAGGCCCAGCGGCTGATCTGGTGCGACGATCAACCGGCTGAGCCTTCCCTGCCGGTCCAGCAGGCGTTGCGCCACACCCACATCCGTCAGGGCCGTGTCCGGCGCCACGGAAGGATCCCTGACAACCTCTTGCGGAAGGCCCGCCAGCCGATCCGCCGTCGCGGCATCCGCAAACAGCACCCCCACCGTCAGGAAGCTGTTCAGGTCGATATCTCTGGCACCACCGACGGGGCTGAGTGCGCCGGGCGTGGTCAAGGGATCCATCCCGACGATCCGGACCCGCCCGGTATCGGTGCGCAAGCTTCCTTCGACCACGGGCGACACCTGCCAGCCCGCCCGTCGCAGCGCGACATAGGTTTCTTGCGGAAAGCTGTCCCCGGCCCTAGGCACAAGCTGGTCAAAGCGCCCCTCGCCCAGTGTCGCGGCGGCGGCGTCATAGCTGGCCCGCGCCTCGGCATTGATCGCCTGCACGCCGGACCACAGCGCCGTCGCCAGGGCGAGACCGGCAAGAAAGGTAAAGAACTGCAAGGGATTGCGCCGCCAATGCGCGACCAGCGCCTGTAGTACCGCGCGCGTCATGCCAGTTTTCCGGCACGCAGGTGCAATTGCCGGTCCATGCGTGCCGCCACGGCAGGCGAATGGGTCACCACCATCAGCGCCGCGCTGGTATCGCCCACCAGCGCCAGCATCTGGTCCAACACCTCTGCCGCCGTCGTTTCGTCAAGGTTGCCAGTGGGTTCATCCGCCAGGATCAACCGGGGCCGGGCCGCAAGCGCGCGCGCAATCGCGACACGCTGCTGCTGTCCCCCGGACAGCTGTTCAGGATACTTGTGCCGGTGATCGCCCAGGCCAAGCGTTTCGATCAGGCGCGCCACCTGCGCCGCATCCTCTCGCCCTGCCAGCCGCGCCTGGAACCGGATGTTGTCCGACACGTCCAGCGAAGGGATCAGGTTGAACTGCTGAAAGATCACCGCCACGTCCGAACGCCGCAAGGCTGCCCGCCCGGCCTCGTCCAACGCGGCGACGTCGCGCCCGTCGAACAGGACCTGTCCGCCGTCGACCGTATCCAACCCGCCGACGATGTGCAGAAGCGTGCTCTTGCCGGAACCGGACTCGCCCTGCAGCGACATGGTCTGGCCAAGGTCCAGCGAAAGGTCGACGCCGGACAGGACGGGAACCGGCCCCTCTGCCCCGGCAAAGCTCTTGGTGACGCCTGAAACCTGCAGCAACATGACCTACCCTCCGAGAGGGCGACATAGCCCCCCGCCGGGCTTAGCAAACCCGTTCATCGCGCAACAGGCACAGACGAAAAAGGCGCCCCGGTTCCGGGGGCGCCCTGTGGTCGCAGGTCCGCGTCCGCCTGCGCGGAAGCGATGCCGGTCGGGGTCAGCCCAGAACCTCCTTGACCGCCTCTGCCGTCTTGCCGGCGACTTCTTCGGCCTCTTCGCGGGTCAGGCAGAAAGGCGGTGCAAAACCCAGGATGTCACCCTGCGGCATCGCGCGCCCGATCACGCCGCGCGACAGCAGCGCGGCGGCCACGCTTGGCCCGACCTTCTTCGACGGATCGAAGAACGTGCGGCTGTCACGGTCCGCGACGAATTCCACCGCCGCCATCATGCCTTCGCCGCGCACCTCGCCGACGTTCGGGTGCGCATCCAGCGCGTCGTGCAGCGCCTTCTGGAAATGCGCGCCCACCTCGCCCGCGTTCTGCACCAGGTTCAGCTCGTCCAGAAGTTTCAGGTTGGCGACACCCGCCGCCGCGCCGATGGGATGCGCCGAATAGGTCCAGCCGTGGCCGATGGGGCCGTTTTCATCCGTGCCCTGTTCCAGCACCTTCCACATCTTGTCGCCGACGATGGAGCCCGACAGCGGCGCATAGGCCGAGGTCAGGCCCTTGGCGATGGTGATCAGGTCTGGTTTCAGTCCGTAGTGATCGGACCCCATCATGGTGCCCAGACGGCCAAAGCCGGTCACGACCTCGTCGGCGATCAGCAGGATGTCATGCTTGTTCAGCACCGCCTGGATCGCCTCCCAGTAGCCCGGCGGCGGCGGCACGATACCGCCCGTGCCCAGCACCGGCTCGCCGATGAAGGCGGCGATGGTGTCGGCGCCTTCGCGTTCGATCAGCGCCTCCAGCTCTGCCGCGCAATGGGCGGTGAACTGTTCCGGCGTCAGGTCCAGGTTGTCGCGGCGGTAGTAATAGGGCGCCTCGGTGTGGATCACCTGGGTCAGCGGCAGGTCGAACTTCTTGTGGAACAGCTCGAGGCCCGTCAGCGAGCCGGTCATCAGGCCCGAGCCGTGATAGCCGCGCCAGCGCGAGATGATCTTCTTTTTCTCCGGGCGGCCTAGGATGTTGTTGTAGTACCAGACCAGCTTGATGTTGGTTTCGTTCGCGTCGCTGCCCGATAGGCCGAAATAGACCTTGGACATGCCCTTGGGCGCGCGGTCGAGGATCATCTTGGACAGCGTGATGCTGGCCTCGGTGCCATGCCCGACATAGGCGTGGTAATAGGCCAGTTCCCTGGCCTGATCGGCGATGGCATCGGCAATGTCCTGGCGGCCATAGCCCACGTTCACGCAATAGAGCCCGGCAAAGGCATCCAGCAACTTGTTGCCTTCGCGGTCCTCGATGTGGCAACCTTGACCGCCGGTCACGATGCGGTTGGGCACGTTGCCCCGGGCGAATTCGGCCAGGTGGGTCGACGGGTGGAAGAAGTTGTCGCGGTCCCACTGGTCCAGTTGATCGTTTCTAAGCATCTCGGTCCTTTCCTCGCCTCACGCCCAATCGCGGCAGACGTATTTGATGTCCATGAATTCTTCCATCCCCCGGCGGGCGCCTTCGCGGCCCAGGCCGGATTGTTTCGTGCCACCGAAGGGGATCGGCGCGCCCGTCACCTTGGTGCGGTTCACCGCCACCATGCCGAACTGCAGCGCGCGACTCAGCCGGTAAATGCGGCGCGGGTCGAGCGAGTGGACATAGGCGACCAACCCGTATTCGCCCGCATTGGCGCGCGTCACCACCTCGTCCTCGGTATCGAAGGGCGTGATGGGGGCGACCGGGCCAAAGGTTTCCTCGCTCATGATACGTGCGTCGTCCGGCACGTCGGTCAGCACCGTCGGATCGTAGAACAGCGGGCCCAGTGCATTGCGTTTGCCACCGCAGGCCAGCTTGGCGCCCTTGTCCAGCGCATCGGCGACATGCTCTTCCTGTTTCTTCACCGCCGCTTCGTTCATCAGCGGCCCGATGTCGGGATCGCTCATGCCCGCACCGATGCTCAGCGCCTTGGTGGCGGCCACGAATTTCTCGCAGAAGGCGTCATAGATGGGCCGTTCGACGTAGATGCGGTTGGCGCCAAGGCAGTCCTGGCCGGAGGTGGCAAATTTCGCCTTGATGGTCTCGGCCACCGCCTCGTCGAGGTCCGCGCCCTTGAAGACGATCACCGGCGCGTGGCCACCCAGTTCCATGACCAGTTTCTTGATCGTCTCGGCAGAGGCGCGGTACAGCAGCCGTCCCACCTCGGTCGAGCCGGTGAAGGACAGTGCGCGCACGCGCTTGTCATCGGTCCAGGGTGGCACCACAGTCGAGGCGCGGCCCGTCACCACGTTGAAGACACCCGGCGGAAAGCCCGCGCGCTCTGCCAGCTCGGCCAGGGCAAGCGCGCTGAAGGGGGTTTCATGGCTGGGATGGGCGACCACGGTGCAGCCCGCCGCCAGCGCCGCCGCCGCCTTGCGGGTCAGCATGGCCGAGGGGAAGTTCCACGGCGTGATCAGCGCTGCCACGCCAACCGGTTCCAGCCAAAGCTCCACCTCGGCATCAGGCAGGTGGCTGGTGACGCCCTCGATGTTCGGGCGCTTGGATTCCTCGGCGTAGTATTCGACGAAACTGGCGGCATAGTCGATCTCGCCGCGCGCCTCGGAGATCGGCTTGCCCTGTTCCAGCACCATGATCCGGGCCAGGTCTTCCTTGTGCTTGACCATCAGGTCGAACCAGCGCCGCAACAGGGCGGACCGCTCCTGCGGCAAGGTCACCGACCAAGCGCCAAAGGCGCGCTGCGCCGCGTCCACGGCGCTGGCGCTGTCTTCGGCGGTCAGGCTGGCGACCTCTCCGACCACGGCGCCGCTGGCCGGGTCCGTCACCTGCAGCACCGCGTTGTCCCGCGCCGCGATCCACTTGCCGCCGACATAGGAAAAGCTGCGGACCAGCGACTTGTCAGAGACTTCCTCACGCGCGGAAAGAACCGTCTGGGTCATGTCACACCTCCATTTTCTGAGGTGCAGAATGTCCTGAATCCGGCACGGTCTGGGACCAAATCCAGCCACCAGTTCAGAAGAATCCTCTCCAATCCGGCCATGAGACAGTCCAAATCGTTTGTTTCAGCCGCCCAGCAGCGCATCCAGCGGAGGCATGGCCGAAGATTTCACCGGCTTGGTAACGATATAGGTGAAATAGCGCGCCAGCCCGATCCGGGCCTCCAACATGGCGTCGATGAGGCGCTGGTAGGCGTCGATGTCCCGCGCGACGATCTGCAAGAGGTAGTCGAACCCGCCGCCCAGTGCCCAGCAGTTCACCACCTCATCATACCCCTGCATCGCGCGCTCGAACCCCTGCATGCTGGCGGCAGTGTGATCCGCCAGTTCGGCGGCGACGAAGACCGTGACATGGGGCGCGATCCGCTTGAGGTCGATCTCTGCCCGGTAGCCTGTGATCAGGCCGGCCTGCTCCAGTCGCTTCAGCCGTTCCCAGCAGGGCGTCGCAGACAGACCCACCTTGTCGGCAAGCGCCGCCTTCGTGATGCGGCCCTCTTTCGCGAGGACCGAGAGGATCTTGAGGTCGCGTGCGTCCAGACGGGTCATGTGGCAATCGTCGTCCCGGCAGTCCCACGGACCTGCATCACATGGGTGGCGATGGCCGTATCCTGCGCGCCGGTGCCGGTCAGGTCACAGAGGGTGATGTCCTCCGGCGCGCGGCGCCCGGGCGCCTTGCCCGCGATCACCTCGCCCAGTTCCACCGGGGACGGCCTCAGGCCCGCCGCCAGCGCGGCTTCCAATTCTCCGCCGGTCTCGCACTGGCTGATCCGGTCACAGACATAGCGATCCGCGCGCGCCAGCGCCGCCGGATCGATCTCGTTCTTGCCCGCCTGGTCCGAGCCCATCGCCGTGATGTGCAGCCCCGGATGCAGCCAGTCCGCCATCAGGACAGGTGCGCGCGCCGGTGTCGTGGTGATGACCAGCTGGCTTTGCGCCACCAGGTCGCGGGCATCGGTCATGACCTCGGCCTCGACGCCCAGCGCCTGCGCGATGTCCGCCGCACAGGCCGCAGCCTTGACCGGATCGCGCCCCCAGACCAGCGCCCGTTTGAAGGGCCGCACAAGATACGCCGCCTGCATCTGCAAACGCGCCTGCACGCCGGTGCCGATCACCCCGGCGGTTGTGACCCCGGTCGGGGCAAGATGGCGCGCGGCAACCGCCCCTGCCGCCGCCGTGCGCACATCGGTCAGGTAACCGTTGTCCAATAGCAGCGCCTCGACCAGCCCGGTCCGGGCGGAAAATAGGATCATCAGCCCGTTGAGACTGGGCAGGCCCAACTTTGGGTTATCAAAGAACCCCGGGCTGACCTTGATCGCAAAGCCGTCAAAGCCGGGGATATAGGCCGTCTTGACGTCGACCTCTCCGTTCACCTGCGGCAGGTCCATCGACAGGATCGGCGGCATCACCACGTCACCGTTGGCCAGCGCGGCAAAAGCGCGTTCGACCACGTCCACCGCGGTAAGGTCCAAGGCGACGGCAGCGCGCAAATCGGCCTCTGTAAGGATGGTCACATCATGGCTCATAGCGCGTCCCCTTGATGGTCAGCTCCCCCAGCGTCACGTCCTGCCCCGCCATGATCGCCGCGTGCAGGTGCATGTCCAGGTTGCGCCCGGTGATGATCGTGGCCGTGGGTCCGCGCAGGGCCACCTTGCCCGCCTGAACGGCCGCGATTCCGACGACACAGGCCCCTTCGCAGACGATGCGATCCTCGTAGTAGATCGTCTGCAACGCATGATAGATCTCGTCCTCGGTGACCAGCACCACGTCGTCCAGGTAGTCTCGGCACAGCGGGAAGGACAGGCGGTTCTGCAAACCGATCCCACCGCCAAGGCTGTCGGCAAGACTGGCGACCTCTGTCACCTCGACCGGGTGCCCGGCCTGCAACGAGGCATACATTGCCGCTCCCCGATCCATCGTGATACCGATCACCCGAACCTTCGGATTGATCGTCTTGGCGGCAAAGGCGACGCCCGCCGCCAGCCCGCCACCGGAAAGCGGCACCAGGATCGTGTCCAGGTCGGGCCGCGCCTCCATCAGTTCCAGCCCGATGGTCCCCTGCCCCGCGATCACCAGGGGGTCGTCGAAGGGCGAGATTTCCGTCAGCCCCTCTTCTCGCACAAGCCGCTCTGCCTCGGCCTGGGCCTCGTCCTGGCTTTGCCCCACGATCCGCGCCTCGGCACCCAGCGCGCGTACGCCCGCCACCTTGGCCTGGGGGGCGAGATGGGACATGCAGACCACCGCCCGCAGCCCCCGCGCCCGCGCCGCATAGGCCACGCCGCGCCCGTGATTTCCGGTGGAACAGCAGGTCACACCGGCCACATCCGCAACCAGCCCGAAAATCGCATTCACGGCCCCGCGCAGCTTGAAGGCCCCCACCGGCTGGACGATCTCCAGTTTCATCAGGAACTCTTGCCCAAAGCGCGCGTTGAGCGACGAAGGAACCAGCGGCGTCCGGTCTGCAATTCCTGCGATGCGGGCGCGTGCGGCGAAGACGCGGTCCAGCGCGAAGTCGGTCATTGTGCCCCCTGCCGGTCGTTTTCGAACTAAGTGGTGTCGGTCCCCCTTCTTGCACAATGACCAATCGCCACCTAGGACTTCAAGCTGTCCCATAAGGTTTTTCCTTGCAGTTCCTCCGTTTCGCCAAACCATGGCGGAACGGACAATGATAAGAGGTGCAATAGATGTCGGCCCCGAACCTTCCCTTCTCGCAGACCGAATATGACCGGCGCCTGCGCCTGGTCGAGGCGCGCATGGAAACCCTGGGGCTGGATGCGCTTTTCGTCGAGGACCCTTCGAACATGGCCTGGCTGACCGGTTATGATGGCTGGTCCTTCTACGTTCACCAGGGCGTTCTGGTCATCCCCGGAGAGGCGCCGCTGTGGTGGGGCCGCTCGATGGACGGCTACGGCGCGCTGCGCACCGTCTGGATGGACCCCGACCGCATCCTTGGCTATGCCGACGATTACGTGCAGGCCACGGACATTCACCCGATGCAGGATCTGGCCGCGCATATCCGTGCGCGCGGTCTGGACACGGGCCGGATCGGCGTCGAGATGGAGAACTACTATTACTCGGCCCGGGCACATGCGACGCTGGTCGAGGAACTGCCGGATGCGCAACTGATCGACGCCACCGCTCTGGTCAACTGGCAACGGGCCGTGAAATCCAACGAGGAAATCGCCTTTATCCGCCGTGCCGCCAAGATCTCGGAGAAGATGGTCGATGGCATTCTCGAGCGCGTCGAACCGGGCCTGCCCAAGAACGAACTGGTGGCCGAGATCTATGCTGATGCGATCCGCGGCGCCGACGGTCACTGGGGCGATTACGCCGCCATCGTGCCGCTGTTGCCTTCTGGGCTCGACGCCTCTGCCGCGCACCTGACATGGGACGGGCGCCCGTTTGCCGAGGGCGAGGCAACCTTTTTCGAACTGGCGGGATGCTATCGCCGCTACCACGCCCCCTTTTGTCGGACGGTTTTCCTGGGCAAGCCGCCGCAACACATGCTGGACGCGGAAAAGGCGCTGGTCGAGGGCCTGGAAATGGGGCTGGAGGCGGCGCGAGCGGGCAATACCGCCGGCGACATCGCCCGCGCCCTTTACGCGGCACTGGCCAAGGGCGGCATCCAGCGCACCGGGCGCTGCGGCTATCCCATCGGCCTCAGCTATCCCCCGGACTGGGGCGAGCGCACGATCTCGATCCGCACCAGCGACGAAACCGTGCTGCAACCTGGCATGACCTTCCACTTCATGCCCGGCCTCTGGATGGAAGACTGGGGCCTCGAAATCACCGAATCCATCCTGATCCGCGAGGACGGGCCGGCGGAATGCCTCTGCGACCGTCCGCGCCAGCTTTTCATCAAGGACTGATATGGACCTGCTCTACCGCACAGAGGAACTGCTGGGCGAGCTGATCGCCTTTCCCACCGTCTCGGCGGACGGCAACCTAGACCTGATCGCCTGGGCCGCGAACTATCTCAAGGATCTGGGCGCGATCTGCGACGTGACGCTGGACGAGACCGGGCACAAGGCCAATCTCTTTGCCACATTCGGCCCGGAGGGCGACGGCGGGCTGGTCCTGTCGGGCCATTCCGACGTGGTGCCGGTCGAGGACCAGGAATGGTCTTCGGACCCCTTTGTCATGGACGACCGCGAAGGGCGGCTCTACGGGCGCGGCGCCTGCGACATGAAGGGGTTCATCGCCTGTGTGCTGGCGGTGGCCCCGCGCATCGCCGAATGGCCGCTGACCCGCCCGGTCCACATCGCGCTGACCTATGATGAGGAAGTGGGCTGTTTCGGCGCCCGCGCGCTGGTCGACGACCTGCGTGCCCGCGAAATCCGCCCGGCGATGGCGATCCTGGGTGAACCGACGATGATGCGCGTCATCAATGGTCACAAGGGCTGTTACGAATACACCACCCATATCACCGGCTGCGCCGGGCATGGGTCGGCCCCCGATCACGGGGTCAATGCCGCCGTCTGCGCCGCGCGTTATGCCGGGCGGCTGATGGAACTGGAAGGCGAACTGCGGACCCGCGCGCCCGAGGGCAGCCCGTTTTCGCCGGCCTGGACCACCCTGAACATCGGCCGCATTCATTCGGGTCACGCGCATAACGTCATCCCCGACCATGCGGAAATCGACTGGGAAATGCGTCCGGTGCAGCGTTCCGACGCCGAACATGTGCTGGCCGAGATCGACCGCTTTGCCGAGGAGATGCTGCCCGCGATGCTGTCCGTGCATTCCGAGGTCGCGATCACCCGCGAGGTCATCGCAGAAACGCAAGGCCTGCATCCAGTCAAGGACAGCGAGGTCGCCACCATCGTTTCTGCCCTGACCGGCGCCAACGGACTGGACGTGGTGGCCTTTGGCACCGAGGCGGGGCTGTTTCAATCGCTGGGCATGGATTGCGTCGTCTGCGGCCCCGGGTCCATCGAACAGGCGCACAAGCCGGACGAATACGTCAGCCGCGACCAGCTCTCGGCCTGCCTGCACATGCTGCAAGGGCTGGAAAAGCACCTGACCTGAACGCCCCTCGACAAGCCCCGGCCCCGTCCCCATCATGGCCCGGAACAGGGGAGGAGCCAGCATGAAGACCATCGTTGCCCACGGCGCGCATGACCTCAGGATCGAGGACCGCGAGATGCCAGTTCCGGGATCGGGGCAGGTGCTTGTCCGGCTGGAAACCGGCGGCATCTGCGGCTCCGACCTGCATTATTACCACCAGGGCGGCTTTGGCACCGTAAGGCTGAAAGAGCCGATGATTCTGGGCCACGAGGTTGCGGGCCGGATCGAAGCCCTAGGCGCCGGGGTCAGCGGACTGGCAGAGGGGCTGCGGATCGCCGTTTCGCCCTCTCGCCCCTGCCATGCCTGCCGGTTTTGCCACGCGGGCCAGCCGAACCACTGCCTGAACATGCGGTTCTACGGCTCTGCTATGCCCTTCCCCCACATCCAGGGCGCGTTCCGAGAGTACCTGGTGGCGGATGTCGCACAATGTGCGCCCGCCGGAGACCTGAGCGCCGGCGAGGCTGCGATGGCAGAGCCGCTTTCGGTGGTGCTGCACGCGGCCCGGCGCGCAGGCGACCTGCTGGGAAAACGCGTGCTGGTGACCGGCTGCGGACCGATCGGAATGCTGGCGGTGCTGGTGGCCCGTGCAGCGGGCGCGGTCGAAATCGTGGCCACGGACCTCACCGATTTCACCCTGGACATGGCGGCGAAACTTGGCGCCGACCGGGTCGTGAACATGGGCAAACACCCCGACGGGTTGGCGCCCCTGGCCGCTGAGAAAGGCCAGATCGACGTGCTGTTCGAATGCTCGGGCGCGGCGCCTGCTCTGGTCTCGGCAATCCCGGCAATGCGGCCCGGGGGCGTGATCCTCCAGCTTGGGCTTGGGGGCGACATGACCCTGCCGGTGCAGGCGATCACCGCCAAGGAGCTGGAGTTGCGCGGGTCCTTCCGCTTTCACGAGGAATTCTTTGCCGCCGTGGAACTGATGCGCAAGGGCCGCATCGACGTGAAGCCCCTGATCACCCATGAAGTCGCGCTGGATGAGGCCGAGGAAGGATTCAAGCTGGCCTCGGACCGTAGCCGGGCGATGAAGGCACAGATCCGGTTTTCGTGACCGGCAACAAACCGGTCAACCGCTTGCTGCCGCGCACCCTCCAAAGGTGTCGGCAGTGAGCTTGGTCAGCCGCCGAACCGCGTGCGGTCTCCTGCCGTCTTGCCAAACCCGCCACGGGAGATCGCGGTGGCGCGGGACATGGGCTTGGCGCCGATGGTCGAGGCCGGGCGCGCAAACTGCGAGGTGCCCAGCTTGGTCGCACCCCGGTTGCCCGAAAAGACGCTGGTGCCCGCCGCATTGGTAAAGCGTCCGTCCTGCGTCTTGTAAAGCGGCTGCGCGGCGGACATGCCGGATCGTCCGCCCATCATGTTCCCGATCAGGTAGCCGGCCAGCAGCGGCATGAAGATGCTGCCGGAACCACCTTCCGTCACCGCAGCCTCGGTGCCGCAGGCGCCCGGGCCGTGCAACTCCTCGCAGACCTCGCGGCTATCATAGCGCGGCGCGGCCTCGACGTGCAGCTTCTGCGCTTCGGCAAACTGGATCTCGCAGTCCTGCGCCGAGAACATGCCGCCACGCAGCGCCTCATCCTTGCAGGTCTGGAGGTCGGGAAAGGCGGCGGCGTCCACCTGTTCTTCCTTGCAGCCCGCAAGTGTAAAGGCGGCGGCGCCGACGATCGCGATGGCAACCCGTTTCGAACGTTTGGACATGACACTCTTTCCTTCTGCCCGGAGGGCGGTCAGTTGGTTGCGCGGCTTATGCCTGAATATAGTGAGGTTTGAACCGCGACAAATCCTGCGTGATGCGAGAGCGGTCTTCGCGGATGCCGATCCCGGCGCAGGACTGCCCGACGATCCATGTGCCGACAACGGGCCGGAAACCGTCGAACTGCGGCAAGGGGGCGTAGGCCTGTACGATCCGGGGGTGTTCGGAATACTCGGTGTTCTGGGCCTCTTCGAGGATCTTGCCCGCCTTCAGGATCGACACCGATGCGCCTTCGCGCGACAGGATCGGCTTGCGCACATGGCCTGCGGCAAGGTCGGCTTCGGCCCGGGCGAAAATCTGTGCAACCCCTGCAGAGGGACTGCCCGTGCCCTCCAGTGCATCGGCGATGTCCGCCTCGAAGAAGGCGGGCAACAGGTTGGGGTGGCCTTCGAACATCTGCCAGAGAACCGGCAACAACCCCTTGTTAGACAGGAGCGCCTTCCACGCGGGTTCAAGGAATAGACAGCCCGACCCGTCGATGTGATCGGCATAGTCGTCAAGGAAGAGGTCTTCCCAGGGGTAGAGCTTAAACAGGACGGCAATGCGGCGATCCTCGTCATCGAGGAACTGGCCGTCCTCGCTCAACCCGATCTTGTCGAGGTCGCAGTAATGCGCACCCAGGCCCGCTTCGCGCGCGGCCCATCCCATCGCTTCGACCGTGCCGTAGTCTTCGGGGTTGCCCGCGACCGCCGTGAAATGCAGATCGCTGTTGGCCTCGAAAACCTCATCGAAGCGCGCGACCAGCGCCTCGTGGATACCGTTGAACTGGTCGGTGCCCTCGGGCAACACACCGGCGGCAAGCTGATCCTCCAGCCACTGCCACTGGAACGCCGCGCTTTCGTAAAGAGAGGTCGGCGTGTCGGCATTGTATTCCAACAGCTTCGCCGGCCCCTTGCCGTCATAGGCAAAATCGAACCGGCCATAGATTTCCGGATCGCCCTGCTTCCAGCTGTTGGCGACAAGGTCGCGGCGGTTTTCCGGGATCCCAAGCTGTGTCATCAGGCGCTCGGAGGTGATGATCTCCGCAACAGCCTCGCGGCACATGGAATGCAGCTCTGTCGCCGGGTCCTCAAGATCGTTTTCGATCTGGTCGAGCGTGAAGGCATAGGCCGAGCTTTCGTCCCAGTAGGGCTCGCCATGCATGTCGGCGAAGGTAAAGCCGACCTCCTTGGCATGATCACGCCAATGCGGCCGCTCGGGCAAATGGGTCTTCTGCACGTCCCTGCTCTCCTGTTGCCTTGCGGCGGGTCTTTGATGGTGATTTCGGGTGCCGGGCGCGGCCCTGCAAGGGCGGGCCTTCGCAAGCTTGCGGGGAAAATACCGTCACCGGACACAAGACCGGCGTATCTGCCGTCAGATCTTGAGTTTCTTGAAGACCGGTTCGGGGATGTTGCGGATGATCGCCATGACCAGCCACCAGATACCGCGCACATAGATCACGTTGCGCCCCTTCTGCACCGCCTTCAGCACGGCGCCGCCCACCTCCTGCGGTTCGGCGGTCAGTTTTTCGGGCAGGTCCATGCCCTCGGTCATCGCGGTGTTGACGAAACCCGGCAGCACGGTGACCACATGCACGCCCTTCTTTGCCAGCCGGTTGCGCAGGCCCGACAGGAAGGCAGTGAACCCGGCCTTGGCGGAACCGTAGACATAGTTGGTGGCCCGCCCCCGGTCGCCCGCGACAGAGCTGACGCCGACCAGCGTACCGCTCCCGCGTGCCTCGAACCGGTTGGCAAGGAGTGCCAGGATGCCTGCGGGGCCTTCAAAGTTGCTGCGCAGGACCAGCGATGCCTTGTCGAGATCCCGCTCATTCTCTGCCTGTTCCCCCATGTAGCCCACGACGCTGACCGCGACCTGCGGCAGCGCGGGCAGGCCTTCGAGGAACCGGGTAAAACCGTCGCTGTCCAGCACGTCGAAGTCGTGCAATGTCACCTCGACTCCGTGGCGCAGGGCCAGGTCGGCGCGCACCGCGTCAAGGCTGGCGGCGTTGCGCGCGGCCAGCTGGATCGGGTGGCCCTGGGCGGCAAAGGCGTGTGCGATGGCCTGCCCCATGTCGGAGCGGGCGCCAAGGATCAGGACGGGCAGATCGGTCACAGGGAAAGCCTTTCGGATTGGGCAGAGGCGAAATGCGCCTTGAGACCAAGGGTTTCGCGCATCTCCTGGAACTCGGACACGCGGTCATCGGCCTGGCGCAGGGTGTCGGCGCGCATCCGGCTGTCCTTGGCCAGGTAGAAGCGCCCGCCATGGGCGACGGCGATGGCGTCGAGCCGTTCCAGCAGGTCGAGCGTGTGCGCTTTCATCGGGAAGTCTAGCGCCAGGGTGTAGCCCTCCATCGGGAAGGAAAAAGCGCTGTCCTGCGGACCAAACCGTTTCAGCACCGCCAGGAACGACCCCGCGCCGGCATCGGCAATCGCCTTGAGCAGCTCTGTCAGGCCCTCGCGGGCCGAGGCCAGCGGGATCACGCATTGGAACTGGGCAAAGCCGCGGCGGCCATAGATGCGATTCCATTTCAGCACCGAGTCGAGCGGGTAGAAATAGCTGTCCCAGTCGACCAGCGACGTGCCCGCTTTCCATGCGCCCATGCGGTAGTAAAGCTCGTTGAAGGCGCGCACCGTCCAGCGGTTCAGGGCAAAGCCCGGAAAATCCAGCGGCACGGACAGCTTGCCCTTGTGGCCCGCGTCCAGCGGGTTGGCGGCCTTCTTCGGGTCCAGTTCGGCCCGCGTCGCATGTTCCCCCAGCATGACCAGTGAACGGCCAAGATGCCGCCCCTGCCCCATGCAGTCGATCCAGGCGACGGAATAGGTGTCATGGCCATGCGCCTCGAAGAGGTCCATCGCCGTGGCGAGGTCGGGCGCGGGGTGGATCGTCTGCCTGATCCAGGCCGTTTCCACGGGCCGCAGGCGGATGGCGGCGCGCAGGATCACGCCGGTCAGACCCATGCCGCCGATGGTCCACCAGAACAGGTCATCCTCGTCCTTGCGGGTGGCGCGGCGCACCTCTCCATCCGGGCCCATGATCTCGACCCAGTCGACGCAGGCGCCAAAGCTGCTCTCGACATGGTGGTTCTTGCCGTGCACATCCGCCGCGATGGCGCCACCCAGGGTGATGAGTTTCGTCCCCGGCGTCACCAGGGGGAACCAGCCGCGCGGCAGGAAGGCGTCGATCACATCTCCCAGCAGGACACCCGCCTCGGCCACCAGTCGCCCGGTTTCCGCGTCGAATTCCAGCATGTGGTTGAAGTGGCGCATGTCCAGCGTCAGGCCCGCGCCCACCGCGCTGTCGCCGTAGGACCGCCCGTTGCCGCGCGCGATGACCGGCCTGTCGCCGGTGACAAGCGCCCTTAGCGCCGCCTCGTCACGCGGGGCGTGCACCTCTGTTTCGACCTGCGGAAAACGGCCCCATCCGGAAAGTTTCATGACATTGCTCCCAGCCGCGCATCGGTAAAGACAAAGCGCCGGTCGAGATTGTACTTGATGACGTAGCCGATGGTGAGGCCGAGGACTGCGCCCAATTCGCGCATCACATCGGTTTTCCAGAATATCCAGAAGGCGGTTTCGGTTCCCCAGAAGACCGCCGTGGTGACGATCCCCATCACCGTATACAGCGTGAACTTGCGCCCATGTGCGCGCAGGCCGGTGGCGTCGTCGTAGAAGATCCAGCGCTTGTCGAGCAGGTACTTCACCACCAAGCCCACCAGCGTACCCGCCCCCACCGCAAGGGCAAAGGCGGTCCCACCGTCCCCCGCCAGCAGGACCAGCCGCTGGGTGGCAAGATTGGCGAGCGTGGCCAGAACCGCAAAGCCCGCGTAGCGCAGCAGGAGCATCCGGCGCGTCATCTCACAAGGCACCGATCACGGCGAACCCGAGGCACAGCAGCACGCAGAGCTGGCTGACGCGGTCACGGGCGGCAAAGACCAGCGGGTCGTCGTGCATCTGGCCCCGATGGGCGATCATGATGGTCCGCGTGATCCAGAACAGCAGAACCGCGCCGATCCCCCAAAGCATGTAGGGCGCATTGTAGAGATCGCTGACATCCGGCGAATCCACATAGAGCACAAGCACCAGCACCGAGACATAGCCCGCCGCGATGGCTATCATGGTGATGATCGGCAGGTCTCCGACGTTGTAGCCGCGCCCGCGCGCATGCAGCGTCCCACGCCGGGCGCTGTCGACCAGTTCCGCCTGCCGTTTGACCGCGGCAAGGGCGAGGAAAAAGAAGATCGCGAAGGCCAGCAGCCAGACCGACAGGGGAATGCCCGTGGCCACCGCGCCCGCCACGATGCGCATGCTGTAAAGCCCCGCCAGTGTGCAGATGTCGATCACCATCTTGCGCTTGAGGTTCAGCGAATAGGCCGTTGTCAGCACGAAATAGCCGCAAACCACCGCCAGAAAGACCGGGCTCACCGCCAATGACACTGCCGCGCCGGCCAGGAACAGCGCGGGCGCCATGATCATCCCGTGCGAAAGCGGCACCGCGCCCGAGGCGAAGGGGCGCCGTTTCTTGCGCGGATGGGCGCGGTCGGCGTTCAGGTCGGTCATGTCGTTGACGACATAGACGCTGGAGGCCACCAGGCTATAGGCGACGAAGGCCGACATGGCCAAGAACACCGTCGCCGGATCGAACTGGTGCCCGGCCAGCATCGGCAGGAAGACGAGGATGTTCTTCAGCCATTGGTGCGGACGCAGCGCCTTGACGTAGGGCCGCAGTGTCACGGGCTTGGTTGTCAGGTGCTCGACCTCGGGCGCGATGGCCTCTGCCTCGGACCGCAGCCGTTGCGAGGCGTTCACGGTCACCGCCCGGGCGGCCTGTTCCCAGACCGGCAGGTCGGCGGAGCTGTCGCCCATGTAGACATACTGCGCCGCCCCGAAACGATCCGCGAGAAAGGCAGCCTTGGCCTTTCCCTTGAGGTTTCGCGTTCCGTCAGAGCCATGCACCTCGTCGAAGACGCCCAGGTGGCCGGCAATGGCGTCGGCCAAGCTCTGGTCCGAGGCCGTCACAAGCGCGGTGCGCCCGCCCTTTTCGCGCCACGCCCGAATATAGGCCAGCACCTCTCGGTCGAAAGGCAGGGTCGCTGTTTCCAGCCGGGCGGTTTCGGCCAGCCGCTGTTTCAGCGCCGCGCGCCCCTGGGTCAGCGCCCGCATGGCCGTCAGCACCACGGTCCAGTCACGGCCGAACGCGGTCCAGAAGCTTTCGTACAGCATGTCGCTGCGCAACAGCGTCCCGTCGAGATCGACGACCAGCGTCAGCCCGGTCCGGTCACGCTGCGGATCCTCCGCTGCACCGCCGGACTGTCCATCCTGACCGCGTGCTGGCTCTGCGTACATTATCCTGTCCATTCAGGTGTTTGGATCAGCCGTTACCCTAGGCGGGCCGGCCTGTCACGTCGAGCGCGGAAAACCTGTAGCGCGGATTGTGTCCGGCGGGCCACAGGCCCGACCTTGCGAGACCGCCAATCCGTATTCACCCTGTGCCCGTCGAGCAGGCTTGACCTTGCGGCACCCTCTCCGCGGGCGGCGTTCACCTTGACGCCGCAGCCACCTGCCCGCCAAACTCCGCCCAAAGCCAGACAGCCGAGACGCGGGAGGAATGCGGCATGATCAGCCAGGAGCTCAATGATCGATTGACAAGGGTGGGCCGGGACCAGCCTGCGGGCCAGGTCCTGCGCCGGTACTGGCAGCCTGCCGCCCTCAGCGACGAGCTGAAAGGCCCCCGCCCCGTCGTGCCGGTCACACTGCTGGGCGAAAAGCTGGTTCTGTTCAGGGACAACGAAGGGGAACTGGGCCTGATCGGGCGGCATTGCCCGCACCGGGGGGCCGACCTGTGTTACGGGCGTCGCGAGGACAACGGGCTGCGCTGCCCCTTCCACGGCTGGCACTTCGACCGGACCGGGCAATGCGTCGAACAACCCGGAGAGCCCGAGGGCTCGAAGATGCATGAACAGATCCGCACGCCGGCCTACCCGGTGGTGGAACGCAACGGCATCGTCTTTGCCTACCTCGGGCCCGGAGCCCCCCCGCCCCTGCCGAATTTCGACTGTTTCCGGGCCCCGGACACCCATGTCTTTGCCTTCAAGGGGTTGTGGGAATGCAACTGGCTGCAGGCGCTGGAGGTCGGCATCGATCCGGCGCACGCCTCGTTCCTGCACCGTTTTCTGGAAGACGAGGACCCCAAGGACAGCTACGGCAAGCAGTTCCGCGACAGCGCGGCGGATACCAACATCCCCATGACCAAGCTGTTGCGCGACTACCCGCGCCCCGAGATCCGTGTCGAGGAAACCGACTTCGGGCTGAAACTGACGGCGCTGCGGCACATGGAAAACGGGCTGACCCATGTGCGTGTGACCAACCAGATCTTCCCCGAGGCGATCTGCATCCCGATGAGCCGCGAGATGACGATCACCCAGTGGCACGTCCCCATCGATGATAAGAATTGCTATTGGTATTCGATGTTTACCAGCTTCGACAAGCCGGTAAACAAGGAGCTGATGCGCGAGCAACGGCTGAAGGAACACCGCCTGCCGGATTACGCGCCGCTCAAGAACAAGCGCAACGACTACGGCTATGACCCCGAGGAACAGGCACGCGAGACCTATACCGGCATGGGGCTGGACATCAACGTGCATGACCAGTGGGCGGTCGAGAGCATGGGTCCGATCCAGGACCGCACTGACGAACACCTGGGCAAGACCGACGTCGGCATCATCCGCTATCGCCGCATGCTGCGCGCCGCGATGGATGCGCTGGAAAAAGGCGAGGAAGAGGCCCTGCCGATGCGGGGCGCGGTTGATCCGTCGACCCTCAAGGGACCGCTGTCAAACGATGCCATTGCCGACAGCGCCGATTGGGACGCGGCCAGCCTGCGGGCCGATGCCGAACGGCGCGACGCCTGTCCGTGGGACGCGGGCCTCTGATGCGGGACCACCTGGCGCAGGGCCGCCTGTGTCGCGACGGGCTGTTGCAGCCCGAAGCTGCGGCAGACCTGATGGCGCGGGTCGAGGCCGAGGGGATCGAAACCCTGCGCATGCTGTTTGCCGATGCCCACGGCATCCTGCGCGGCAAGACCGTCACGCGGCGCGGGCTGGAGGGCGCGTTGAAATCCGGCTTGCGGGTGCCCTCCACGCTCCTGCTCAAGGACCTGTCGCACCGGACGGTTTTTCCGATCTGGTCCGAAGCGGGTGATACGCCTATGGCGGGCGCCAGTGACGTGCTGCTGGTGCCCCGGGTCGAGACCTTCTGTCCCCTGCCCCATGCGCCGCATTCGGCCATGATCCTCTGCCGTGTGTTGCGCACCGACGGCAGCGCGATCCCCTTCGTGCCAGAGACGCTGTTGCAAGGGGCCATCGACAGGCTGGTGACGCGCGGCATGCGGGCTGTCATGGGACTGGAAGTGGAGTTCCAGGTCTTCGAACCGGTTGAGGCCGCGCTGGACCATGCCGACGCCACCATGCCACCGCGCCCGCCGCTGACGCGCGGCGTGAACCAGGGCTGGCAGTACCTGACAGAGACCCGCTACGACGCCGCCGAACCGCTCCTCGACATCCTGCGACGCAGCGCCGAGGCGATGGGCCTGCCGGTCCTCTCTGTCGAGGTCGAGATGGGGCCGAGCCAGTTCGAGTTCACCTTTGCCGCCGATGACCCGCTGACGATTGCCGACCGAGCGGCGCTGTTTCGCACGATGGTCAAGGAAGTCTGCGCGCGCGAGGGCTATCTGGCATCTTTCATGGCCAAGCCCCGGCTGGAAAACGCCGCGGCCAATGGTTGGCACATCCACCAGAGCGTGACCGACATGGACGGGCGCAACCTGCTGATCCCGGATGAGGGCGGTGTGCTGACGGATGTCGCCTCGGGCTGGATCGGCGGCCTGCTGGCCCATGCGCGCGCCTCCTGTATCGCGACGACGCCCACGGTGAACGGGTATAAACGCTACGCGCCCTACCAGCTTGCGCCGAACCGGATCGGCTGGGGCGCAGACAACCGGGGCGCCATGCTGCGCGCCTTGATGGCCCCCGGGGACGGGGCCAGCCGGGTCGAGAACCGCGTGGCCGACAGCGCCGCGAATCCCTATTTCGCGCTGGCCTTCCAGATCCTGTCGGGGCTCGACGGGATCGAGGCCGGAGACCCTGCCCCCGCCCCGCTTGAGAACCCCTACGACGACGCGGCAGAGCAACTGCCCGCCACCCTGGGCGAGGCGATCGCCGCCTTTGAGGCATCACCGATGTACCGCGAGGCACTGGGGGAAGAGACCGTGTCCTACCTCGCCCGGCTGAAGCGGGCCGAATGGGAGCGTTACCTGTCAGCGATCTCGGAATGGGAGCAGGCGGAGTATTTCACCGCCTTCTGACTCACATACCCAGTTCTGCGGCCAGCGCCTCCGGCGTCATGGCGCCCGCCGCCGCGCCACCACGCGCAAGTCGGGCGGCAAGCGAGGTTATGGCCGCATTGAGGGGCGCGTGCCCACCGTTGCGCCGGGCGATCAGTGCCACCTCGCCGTTGAGGTAATCCGTCTCGACCGACCCCGCCCCCCGCAGAAAGCTCTGCGTGGTGGAATTGCCGGCCCGGTCGATCCCCTCGATGGGCGCAATCTCCAACAGCGTGCCACGACGCGGGTCGCCATCCCCCATGTCCTGCCAGGACACGCCCGCAGCCCGGAATACGGTTTCAGCCTCCTGGCGCAGGGCGGATGTGATCTCGGGCGCCTTCACGCCACGTCCCAGGGCCGCCTCGACGATATTGCCGAGGTTGACGATCAGCTTGCCGAACTTGTTTTCCATCACGGCGTCCGTCACGAATGACCGGATGCCGGCCCCCGTCAGCGCCTCTGCCAACGCCTGATCCGCCGCGTCGGAACCTCCGGGATAGCGTCCGATGTCGAAAACACCGTAATTGGGGCGCCCGAAACAGATCGCCTCATCCGACGCGATGTATTCGGCGGGCAGCATCACGTTGATCCCATGCACGTTGTCGAAGAACCGAAGCGCGAGGTCCTCGTTGGCGACACCGTTCTGCATGCAGAAGACAGGTTGCGAGACATAGCCAGCGGAGCGCAGGTCGCCCAGCGCTGCCGCGCTGTCCTGGCTCTTGGTCGCAAGCAAGATCATGTCGTCGTCGCGCGGTGTCAGCTCTGCCGCCCGTTCAACCAGGTCAAGCGGGACGCGCTTTTCGCCCTGGTGGCCGCGCAGCAAAAGACCCTTGTCGCGCACCGCTGCCAGCCGCCGCCCGCGCGCGACGCCGATCACCTCGTGCCCGGCCAGGGCGAGCGCTGCCCCGACGACCCCGCCAACGGCACCAACGCCGAAAATCACCACCCTCATGTCCGTCTCTCCCATCCGCATTTTGGGCGCGAGCATGGGGGGCCGACAGGGGCGGTGCAAGCCTGGTCCTGGGTGACAGCCTCCACGCCGGTCAATTGTTTCCAATCCGGCAATGCAGAGTTTCCACCTGGAGCAATACCCGTTGCACAACCCATGCGAGAAACTGCTAACATGGACCTGTTTTTCAGTCCGATTGACGGCCCCCGGCCGAAGTATTCCAGAAATCCATAACCTCCGAACGGTGGACTTCCGTGCGGGCCAAGGGAGAAAGGCCATGCCACCTCTGGGAATTTCAGGGCCGCTTGACGACTTCGAGGATGTGACCGGCGCCTTCGAGATCGAAGTGGTCGCGCGTTTCGACGACCTCGACGCTGGCTATTGGCAGCGTGTCTTCGACTTTGGCGACGGGCCGGACAGCAACAACCTGCTGCTGACACAATACGAGAACACCAACACCCTGATGTTCGTCCTCTACCAGGATGGACAGGCCTACCGCGTCACCGCACCAGAGGCGATCGTCGAAGGCGAAACCGCCACCTGGAACGTTGGCATCGCGGCTGATGGCACCATGTGGATCAACAAGAACGGTGTCCGACTGGCCGAAGCGGCCGGCGTGGTCCCCACCGACACGGTGCGGCTCAACGAACTGCTGGGAGAGTCGAACTGGGCGGATGACACGCCGCTGGACGGTGCCGTCCTGGGATTAGACGTGACCAACATCGGCGACACCGTTGATGGTGGACGCCTGAATATGCCCGAACAGATCGGCGGCGCCTTTCAACAGGACCTTGTCGCCCGGTTCGACGATCTTGACGCCGCGCAGGACCAGACCCTCTTCGACTTTGGCGGGGACGGCCCCGAGGGCGCGATCCGGTTGCAACAAGTGGGGACCTCGGATGCCCTGCGTTTTTCCATTCAGCAGGACGGGACCACCCACGAGATCATCGCCGAAGGAGCCCTGGTCGAAGGGGAATACGCGGTCTGGTCCGTCGGCATAGACCCGGACGGGCGCATGTGGCTGGAAAAGGACGGCACCTTGCTGGCAGAGGGCGCCGGGGTGGTGCCTGCGGACGTGGACCGGGGTCCGCTGTCGGTCGGGAGCCCCGCAGGGCCCGACGGAGAACCACTTGATGGCGTCGTGCTGGACCTGACGGTGACACAGGGGCCGAGCGATCCTGTGGACCCAGTTGACCCGGTGGACCCAACGGACCCGGTTGATCCGGTAGATCCGACCGACCCGGTTGATCCCGTTGATCCGGTGGAGCCTGTCGATGGCCCGCAACAGATCGACGGGGCCTTCCGGATCGACGCGACCGTGCGTTTCGATGACATCGAGGGCGGATACTGGCAGCGGGTCATCGACTTTGGCGACGGCCCGGCCACGAACAACATCCTTTTCACCCAGATCGAGAACACCTCTGGCATCATGCTGGAACTCTGGCAGGACGGCGAGGTCTATCGCGTCGTGGCCGAGGCCGCCATCGTGGAGGGAGAGACCGCTGACTGGAGTTTCGGCATCGACGAAACCGGCCTGATGTGGATCGACAAGGATGGCGTGCGGCTGGCAGAGGAACAAGGCGTGGTTCCGGCTGACGTGGATCGTGCCAACTTGCTGATAGGCAGCTCCAACTGGGACGGGGACTCACCGCTGATCGGCGAAGTCGCGGTCCTGACCGTCACCAATGGCACAGATCCTGCAGACCCGGGCGATCCGACCGACCCCACGGACCCAACGGACCCCACCGATCCGGTGGACCCGACCGATCCCGTCGATCCCGAACCGCCCATCGCCGGCAGCGGCGACATGGTGATCGTGGCTCACCAGGACGACGACCTGCTGTTCATGAACCCGACGCTGGACACGCTGATCGACGGCGACACGCCCGTGACCACCATCTACCTGACCGCCGGTGATGCAGGGCGCGGCGAAGACTACTGGGCCGGACGCGAGGCCGGGGAAAAGGCGGCCTATGGCTACATGGCTGGGTCCGATGAGTGGGTGGATGAAACCGTCAGCGTGACGGTCGGTGACACGACCTACGAAGTGGCCAGTTCCTACCTGGCCGATGATCCCGACGTGCGCCTGTATTTCCTGCGCCTGCCGGACGGGTTCGGGGATGGCAGCGGCTCTCCCACCTACGGCTACCAGAGCCTCGAGCAACTGGCCGAGGGAGAGATCGACAGCGTGACGGCAGTGGATGGCAGCGCCACCTATACTTCCGATGAGCTGACCGGCCTGCTGACCGCGCTGATGGAACGGCACGCGCCGGACCATATCCATATCCAAGACCACACCAGCGACCTGGCCGACATCGAGCATTCCGACCACCTGACCACGGCGGCCTTTGCGACCGATGCCGTGGCCGGTTACAACGCGGATCTCACGGTCACGAGCTATGTCGGTTATGCCTCCTGGGGGCTGGAAGAAAACCTGACGCCCGAAGAACTGACCGTGGTGGAAACCACCTTTGACACCTATGCCGCCCATGATCCGCTGGTCTTTGGCAGCGATGGCGCGCTTATCGGCTCTTACGTGGACTGGGTTCAGCGGGAATACGTCGCCGACGAATACCAGCTGACCGCGACCGATCCGGCTACCCTGTACGAAGCACTGATGCAGCCGTCAGAGGCCGCCGAGCCGCCCCCGGAAGACCCCGCGCCGGAAGAAATCGACCTGGTGATCTGAACCGCGCCGCGACTCCGCAAAGGGATGACCCCGCAGGCGGAATCGGCGTAGCCTCGGGCCGAAGACCGGAGGCCCCATGTCCTACACATTGCTCTACTGGCCAATCCCCTTCCGGGGCCATGTGCCTCGGTTCATCCTGGCCCAGGCGGGTGCAGAGTGGGACGAACCGGGCTTTGACGCCGTCCTGGCCGCCAAGACCGCCCGCCCCGAAGAGCAGCCGACGCCCTTCATCGGCCCGCCCGTGCTGATCGACCATGACACCGGGCGGGCCCTGTCGCAGATGCCCGCCATCTGCATGTACCTGGGGCGCAAACACGGCCTGTCGCACGATCCGGACCTGGAATTGCGCCTGCTCTGCGATGCCTCGGACATCCTGCTCGAGATCACCTGCCATCATGGTGCCACCATGTGGACGCGGGACAGCTGGACCGCCTTCCGGGAGGATCGCCTGCCACGCTGGATGCGGGGCCACGAACGTTTGGTGATGGAGACGAGGGGCACGGCATCGGATGGGTTCGTCTCCGGCGCAGAGGCGCCGGGCCTCGCCGACCTCACGCTGGCCGCGCTGTGGCACACGATGGTCGATCGCCTGCCGCCACTTCGGCCCCTGCTGCATGAGCACGCGCCGGTGCTGACCGCATTGGTGGACCGCGTGGCCGCCTTGCCCGCCTTGGTGCGTCTGCGCAACGACTGGGCCGATCGCGCGGATGTCTATTGCGCGGGGCAGATAGAGGCCTCGCTGCTGGAGATGCTGAACGAGGATATGGGCAGATGAGCACATTCGACGAAGACCTGTTCCTGAAAGGGCTGGATCAACGCCGGGCAACGCTGGGCGCAGACTATGTTGACCGGAACCTGGCCGCGGCCGATGACTTCACCCGCCCGTTTCAGGAGGCTATGACCGCCTGGTGCTGGGGGTTCGGCTGGGGCGACGACGTGATCGACGCCAAGACACGCAGCATGATGAACCTTGCCATGATCGGCGCGCTGGGAAAGATGCAGGAATGGGAAACCCACTGCCGCGGCGCCCGGACAAACGGCGTCTCCTCGGAGGAAATCCGCGCCATCATTCACGTCGTCGGGATCTATTGCGGCGTGCCGCAAGTACTGGAATGCGTTCGCGTGGCGCGCTGAGTGAAGGAGGCCGAGTGACCCTCAGGGCTCGCAGGTCTGGGCGGTGGTGACCGTCACCCCTTCCGAAGCCAGATAGTCCGCAAGGTCCGCCGATGGCAGGGCGAAATCGGTTTTCACCTTGGGCGATGCCCCCTCGCCCGATGGGTTGGCCCAGATGATGAAGGTGTTCATGCCGATGACCTGCCCGCAGGCGTTGATCAGCGGGCCACCACTGTTGCCCTGCAGAACCTCGGCGGAATGGGCAAAGACCTCGCGCCCGTCCGCCTGTGGCAGGGCGTCGATGAATTCGCCCGCGCGAAAGATCATGCGCGGCAGGCCAGTCTGCTGGAAGGATTGGAACAGGCCCGGAAATCCGACAGAAACCACCGGGTCCAGTTCGGTCACTCTGTTCATGAACTGCAATGGTTGCACACCCTGGGCGCCCTCCACCACGACGATAGCATAGTCGCGTTCGGCCAGGCCTTCGCCCCGTTTGACGGTGCGGGCGGTGACACGACCCCGGACCGGGGTCGGGAACAGCGTTTCGGAATAGACCAGCACATCGACCTCCGCCCCCACGACATGGGCATTGGTGGCGACATGCCGTGGCGTGACGAAGAACCCCGTGCCTGATCCCTCGCCCGCCTGGATGAAGACCACGGCCCCATCCGCCACCGCACGCAGGCGCGACATGTCGGGGCGACCGGCAAAGACGGTCGGCGCAGGGCCCGTGTTCGGGCTGACCTGGTCGATGGTGCACTGGAACCCGGAGAGGCGCTGCTCCGCCTCGGCCACCCGGGATTGCAGGCGCTGGCCCACACCCTGTTCAAAGGCCAGGAGCGACGACAGCACCGAGGGGTCCGAGCTTTGCCGGGGCAGGTCGGGCGGCTGTGACAGAAAGCGGGGCGCGATCATCACGGCGATCAGCAACCCGCTGGCAAAGATCACCGCCGCACGCAGCATGGTCCACCAGGCGGGGGCTTGGGGGTTGGGTTTCGCGGTCATTGGAGGCGCCTCAACTCTGTCTTGACGCTGGCATCATCCCCGGCATCGCGGGGCGTCAGCGTACAGTCCGCGGTCCGGTCCTGGGCGATTTCACAGGTCACGGCATAGGGCACGACAAACAGCCCCTCGCCGCAATCGGCGCGTTCTCCCTCTACCATCTGCAGGCGGTTCTCAGCATCGAAAGAGGCGGTCACGGTGCCCGTGCAGACTGTCCCGTCCTCCAGCAGAACCCGGCGCGTGCCCTCGCCGGAGGCATCGATGTCATATTCGACAACGATCTTCAGGTCCGGGCGTTCGCTGTCCGAGAAGGTCAGGAAAAGCTGTTCGGCGACGGAGCGCCAGGTGCCTTCGAGGAAGGACAGGTCGTCGACATCCTCGGCCCCGTCCGGCACCACAAGCGGATCGCCCTCGGGGTCAGGGTCCGCAGGTGGGTCGTCAGCGGGCGGATCATCTGCCGGAGGCTCGTCGGCCGGAGGTTCGTCCACGGGCGGGTCATCAACCGGCGGCTCATCGGCCGGAGGCTCGTCAGCCGGGGGAGCATCGGCCGGAGGCTCGTCCAGCGGCGGATCACCGGCGGGCGGCTCGTCAGCAGGCGGATCGCCTGGGGCCGGGTCCACGATCGGCGGCTCATCCGCCGGTGGATCATCGACGGGCGGTTCGTCTGCCGGGGGTAACGCGGGCGGATCAACCGGCGTACCCTGAGGCGGGCTTTCCGGGTTCGGGCCGGGGGGCGGTGTCGGGTCCACCGGCACAGACGGCGCGGTGCATTGCCCAAGACAGGCCAGGGCACGATCCAGCAGATCCTCCTGCAGCCCGTCCACGTCCCGGCGCAACGCCTCGTTCGCGGCCTGCAGGCGCCGCAATTCGGCCAGATCGGCGGGATCGCTTCCGTCAGGCTCTGCCGCGGCAACCAGAGGCGCATCGAAAAGCCCCGCCGACTTTCCGAAAAGGGTCAATGCCGCAAGACAAAGCGCCCCAATCATACACAGCGTCAGGACGCTGACCCCCAGCAGGCGACGCTCTGTCCCGGCTGTTTCCGGGTCCTTGGGCGGTTCCGACTGCGGTGGCGCGCGGCGCTCTGTCCCGGGATAGGTCAGCGGCACGAAATCGCGCGGCGGCTCGAACCCCCAGTTCACCACCACCGGTCTGCCGCCCGTGACAAAGACGTCATCCTCGGATGGGTCGGTCAGAGCCAGCGACAGGATCTTGTGGATCTGTCCCGCGTTTTCCGCCGGGGCCGCTTCGGCGAAGGCGCGCATTTCGCGGCGCCACTCGGCCAGCTGAGCCAGGGCCTCGCGCCGTTCCGGCCCGCGCAGGGCAGACAGCGGTTGCGGGTCGCCCGCCGCATCGGTGAACCAATCGGTAAAGCCGCTTTCGGCCTCACGGACGGGTTCGGCGAAATAGCTGGCCGTTTCCCCGCCCAGGTACTCGGCGACATAGGCGCGCAGCTGCGGGAAATAGGCGGTTATGGGGCGGCCAAAGGCCCCCTGCGGCGCCTGCTGACTTTCATCCGTCCGGATCAGGAAGCTGGAGGCCATCAGGGCGTTCCGCACTCTTCGCGCACCACCATGCGGGCCGCTTGCAGGATCTCGGAGGGCAACCGCGATTGAGCTGGGGCATCCAGCAACTCTCGGTAGTTGCGGGTTTCATCCGGAGGCCAGACCATGCGCTGATACAGGTCCGCCCACTGCGGCTTGGGCTCTGTCAGGGTGATCAGCGTGTGTTCGATCGGCACGCGGGACGTCTGGAAGGCTGCCTCGAACTGAGCAAGGAAATCCTCGGGGTTGTCCTGGGCATCGGTGATCGTGACCACGGTGATCAACGAGAAATCGGTTCCCGCCTTCTGGATCTCCTGGCGCAGCCACTCGATGTAGGCGGCAAACCGGGGCGTCGGGCGCCCGTTGGCCGTGGGATCGGACAAAAAGGCCGCGCCGTCAGTGCGCAGGTCGACCGGGAACTCCCCCCGCATGAGCTCGAGCGTGGCGAAGGTTTCTGCCGGGAGGCGTGTACGCAGCTCTTCCAGCGCGTCCAGCATACGGCTGAAGTTGTGCGGCGGCTGCTGGCGGTTCTGGTCCATGCTGGACGACCAGTCGGCCCCGATCAGCAGGCGGACCGGCAGGTTGGTGGTGAAGGGCGTGCAACGGTTGGCCTCGCGCGCGACCTCGACGGGCACGGTCAGGGTCAACCCGTCATCGCTCTGGACGCGGCAGTCGAATGTCTCGCTCTGGACGGTGTCATCGGGGTTGCGCGGATAGGTGACACGGCCATTTTCCACCACGCCAGGCGCATCACAGCCGACCACCTGCCAGACCCGGTTGCCGCCGTTCACAACGCCCGACAGGACATCCACCGCGACGCTTGGCTCGCCGGGGGGCAGGATGGCCGACACCGTGCGCGCCGACGGCGCCGTGCCCGATACGCCCCTGCCCGTTCCGGCCCCGGCGCCGCCCTGTCCGCCAATGGCAATCACGACATCCGCCGCATCGGTCAGGCCAGACGGATCCTGCACCGTGCAGCTGAACCGCACCTCGCCCGAGGATTGCGCCGGATCGCGGGCAAAGCGCACGGTCTGGTCGTCCCGCACGATGCCCGGCGCATCGCAACTGGCGATGGTGATCGGGTCGCCATCGGGATCGCTGTCATTGGCGACGACGTTCACATCGACAAAATCCGCCCCATCCGGCAGCACGCCCCGGTCTTCCTGTGCAATCGGCGCGTTGCAGGCACGCAGGCCGAAGTCGCACAAGAGCGCAGGACCGAAAAGAAAGGCCAGAAGGCCAAGCAAGAGCAGCAACAGCGCGAGCCCCCCGAACAACAGCCGCTTGCGGTTGCGGCCCGCGTCATCCGCCGCCCCCGCGACGGGCTTGTCCTTTTTCGGGATCTTGATGCTGCGCAGATCCAGAGACGCGCCATCGGACTGGAACCCCCACAACGTGACCACAGGCGCGCCATCGACAATCCAGATCGCATCCCGGCTGGGCACGCGAAAGGCCTTTTCCAACGCCAGCGCGATGTTGCGATTGTTGCTGTCGCCACTGTCGGCAAGCCCCTGGCGAAAAGCCTCGATCTCGTTGACGATGGCTTCGATCCGGCCGTCGATCTCCTTGCGGGTGTCGGGCCGCTGGTCGGCGTATTTCACCGCCGTCTTGTAATCCTCGGTGTAGAAATCGATCCGGTCGTCGCCGACGGCCTCGGGCATGGCGAAAAAGGTCTGCGCATCCTTGGACAGGCGCATCTTGAAGGCGGTCTCGAACTGCTGGAACAGCTGCATGACATTGCGTTCGGACCACCCGATCCCTGAAACGCGCGACCTTGGCTCGGATGTCAGCAGTTTCATCGGGTCTAATCCTTACTTGTCCAAATCCGGGGTCGGCGCCGGAGGGGCACCGGAAATGCGGCCGTCTGTGGTGATCCGGGCAGTCCCACCGCCCGGCGCCCTGTCCGGTGCACTGTCGTCCAGCGCCGCGTCTCCGGGCACCAGGATCACCGAGACCGGCGCCTGCGCGGTCAGCCCGTCGCCGTCGCTGATGACACAACTGAGGCGCAGGCCAAAGGTAGACGTGCGAGGCACCTGTGCGTCGGTCAGAACGATCCGTGTGCCATCCCCGGACACCGTAACCGTCAGATCGCCGCGCTGCGCCGGTTCGCAAGAGGCGATCCGCAGCCCGGCACGTCCCGCATCGTCGAGATCGTTGCGCAAGGGCGCCAGCCCATGTTGACCGCTGGGGTCGCCACGCAGCAGGAACCGGTCGGCGCAGGCGATGGGCGGGTTGGTCCCATCCGCAAGCGGCGTCTCGGGGTAGCGCCCGGACTGGCAGGCCTCGGCGTCCGTCAGGCGTGGTCCTGAGGGTGGCGTATCGGGATCCGGGTCGGCCAACGTGCCCGGCACCTCCGGTTCCTCACGCGGCGTCAGATCTACGGGCGGCTCCTGAGCCTTCGGCGGTTGATCCACCTCGGGCGGCTCAACGGGAACTTGAGGCTCCGGCTCTTCCTTGGGCGTTTCAGGATCGGCACTGACGGTCAGCAGGCTGGTCTGGACGCCGCGCCCATCCCCCGGGTCGATCCGGCAGGTCCAGACGGTCGGGGCACCATCGGGCAGCGCGCTGCGCAGGACCGTCACCCTGCCATCCGTCGCGCCGGGCAGCGCCGACACGCCGTCGCACCCCGCAAGGCGGGCGCTGGCGGGCAGGTCGTCATTGGCGAAAAGTGCAACCTCGCCCTGAGTTTCGCCCGCCGCCAGGTGCAATCGGTCGTCGCGCAGCACGATCGGCTCTGGCCCTTCGTCACGAAAGAAAAGGAAAAAGACCAGAACGGCCAGCAAGAGGAGCAACAGCAACGCCAGCCACCAGGGCCAGCGACGGCGCGCTGGATCGGTCTCCGGGTCGCCGACGCGCTCTGTCTCCGGTCCCGGCACTCCTGCAGGCTCTGCCGGGTCCTCGTCCTCGGGTGCCTTGGCCCCGGCACCGTCCAGCCGCAGTTCGGACTCCACGACATCGGTACTGGCCGGATCCGGCGCCAGCCCGGCGGCCTCTGCCCCGCCCCACATTGCGTGGCTGGTAGAGACCGGCAGGCTGAATGAAACCTCTCCCCCCTGCGCCGTCCGCAGGTTCAGAGTGACCGGGACCCCCGGTTCCAGGTTCATCGCCATTTCCGGCGGGATCAGGACACCGACAGATCCCTTTTCCAGCTGCTCCGCCGGGCGGAACACCTCTTCGTGGCGTTCCGAGGTCCAGTCATCGTCCTTGGCATAGAGCCGGGTGTCCTGAGAGCCGGTGCGGGTGATCGACCACGCCGCCACCTCGCCCTCGGGAGCCTCGACCACCGCGAAGAGGCCCAGGCCATCATCCGTCTCTATGTCGAAAAGCCTGGTCACGCGGTCAGGCCTTGCTGTCCGTCATGGCCTGTATCAGCCCCCCCAGTTCCGCGTTGGCCGCCAGATCCACTCCGGACAGGCCATCATCGGTCCGCGCATTGCTCTCGGACAGGTTCTTGAAGGCCCAGGCCCAGTGCTGCGCCATCTTGACGGCGCGCGGTTCGGCCGTCTTGGGCAGGTCGGGAACACCGCCGTCGGGCGTGACGGGGCGGTCGAAAAGCGGGGTCCGCGCCTTGTCCTTGAGCGTCAGTTCGCCCGCCTCGTAGCCCAGCTGGTTGACGAAATGGTTGACCGTCAGCGAGGCCATGCGCGCCTTGTGCGGGATCAACCGTTCGGAGGAGCGCGGGAACTGCGAGGCATCGCGCGAGGTCTGGGCCACCTTGTCGGCCAGCCCGGCACGCTGCGCGCCCTCGCGCATCTCGTTGAACATGGTTTCCAGGTTCTCGGGCGAGATGTTCAGGTAGCGCGACACGCGCGGGTTCTCCAGCACGGCCTGCAACTGATCGGACCATGTGCTGAGGACGCGATCGGCAAAGACATCGTGCCGTTCCTTGGGCATCTCGGGCGCCTCGTCCTCGGCAATGTCCTCGTCGTCGTCGTCAAAGATGGCGTCCCAACCATCGTCTTCCTTGCGCACGACGGCGGGGCCGGTATCAGGATCCTCGCGTTCCAACTGGCGCAGGATGCCTTTCAGGCTGCGCTCCGACATGTAGCACATCAGGAGGAATTCGCCGAATTTCTGTTGCAGGGCACAGGCGCGCACGTCCTGCAGTGCTGCGCGCACCGCCCTGGAGCGTTCCTTGAACACCCGTTCCGCATCGCCGTCGGCATGGAACTCTCTCAACAGCCGCTCCAGCCGCTGCTGGAACTCCGCGAACTCGCGTTGGAGCTGATCGCGTTTGAAACCTTCGTGGCAGACGCTTTGGAGGTTCGAGATCAGGTAGGTGCGGCCGCCGTCGTTCAGCTCCAGCATCTCGTTCCAGGCCCTGTCGGGTTCGCGGAAATGCTGGCTGACCTTGGCCGATGTCGTGACCGCCTCGCGCAGGGCCTTGAAGACCTCTGTGTGATGCGTGTCAAAGCCGGTCTCTTCGAACTCTGGCGTGTTCTTTTCGCCCCGGCTGAGGATGCCCGTGGAAGGCTGGCTGGTGTTTCGCAGCCAATACATGTTGCGGAACTGGCTGCCCGGTTGCCATTCGCGTACCCAGGACATCGACGCCGCACCGGATTCCGCCTCGTCGCCGCTGCGCGCGCCGCCGAACCGTTCCAGCATGGAATGCATCCGGTCCTCGAGCATGTTGACCGCATCGCGCGAAGCGATGTTGAAGGTCAGGTCAGCCTTGGTGGCAACGAAAAACAGTGCGCAGGGCTGATCCGCGCGGGCCTTTGGGGTCTTGCCGTGGGTCACGGTGATCCAGCGTTCGATCATCCCGGCCAGCGGGCCGACCTCTTGCGGACCGTCCCCGACACAGAGCAGCATCGCCGTCAGCTCTCGGTTATCCAGGTAGCGGTCGAAGAGATAGGCCACCTTGCCCCGCACCAGCGCCTTGCCGACCACGGTTTCGTCGATGGCCTTTTCCTCGCTCCGTGTACGGGCGCCGGGGAAATCCAGCAGGTCGGTAGTGCCGAAGAAATCCGCCGGCGGTTCCTTGATGACCACCTTCAGCTCGGTCACCAGGGCCGACAGCGTGGCGTGATCCACCTTGCGGATTTCGCCGCTGTTCGTCCGGATGTTCGCCTCCAGCCCGCTGCCGTTCCAGATCTGCTGCAGAGCCGACACCAGGATCACGTTGGCCTGCGGGTCAAAAACCTCTGGCGTGGCCCAGCAACGATCCGCATGGCCCAGGTCCTCAAGCGCCGAGATCATCTTTTCGAAGACTTCGGTGAAATAGCTGTTGCGCCCCCAGAACAGGCTGTAGGCGCGCACCCGGTCCGCCACTGCCCCGTGTTCGAGGATTTCCGAGATACGGCCCCAGTGCGGTTTGAACTGCGCGAAATTCGCCCGGTAGACATCTGGGTGCAGCTGGCGTTCCAGGTAGGCCGAAAGATCATAGGCCCTGTCGCTGCGCGCCGCATCCACCGCCAGGGCGACCTCGCCCAGTGTCGCCTCGATCTCGTCGCCAGAAACCCGTTTCAGGGCATCGCTCTCGAAGTCCGAGAAATAGGAGTTGCTGAGGATCTTGGCGATGTCCATTTCCGACAGCAGCGACAGCTCGATCGGGTAGTTCGGATCTTCCAGCGTTTCGGTGCTGGTGAACCGTGTCACCACGCCCGTGGTTTCCTTGCCGCTGACTGCCGGGTTGATGTCCCCGATGAATTTCAGCGTCCGATCGCCCGCCTTGGCCAGCAGCTGTTCACCAGGTTTGCTCGCCAATGAGGAGATCAGGTAGGACTTGCCCGCCTGGCTGGCACCGAACACTCCGACGCACATGCGCCGCTGGGCCGCCCGTTCCAGGCGGCCCAGTTCGGTTTCCATCAGCACGCATTCACGTTCGACCGGGTCGTGGCGCAGGCCGACGATATCCGCATGTTTGCGCACCCAGGACTTGTACTTGCCGGCGATGGCGCGATGCGCCGAGATCGCGCCAACCAATGCCTCCTGAGCCCCCGACATCACATCATCCCCCCAAGGTTGAAGCTGCCCGACTCGGCCCAGTGCACATCCGTCGTCACCATCGTCTGAAGGTTCATCCGCACCAGGCCACGCGGCAGGTCTTCCTTGTTGCCATCGACGATAGCCTCGATCTCGAACAGTTTTTCCAACGGGTCATCCTCTGGCCGCAGCCGCGTCAGAGTCACGTCCATCACAGAGGGCGGGTCTCGTTCCAGGTTCGACTTGGACAGGGTCACGTTGTACAGCATCGTTGCCGGCCAGCGATCCAGGTCCAGCTGACGAAAGCCCAGCGCGACCGGCGGGTGACAGCGGAACACCGCGTCCTCGATCGACTGGTCGTCCTGCTCCATGTCCACGTTGCGGAACAACAGCTGCTCCTCGCGGATGCGGCCCTGGTTCATCTGGCCGATGTAACGCGCGGTCGACCGCATGGTCAGCTCGCTGGTGCGCATGTGGAAATCGTTCAGCTGCCCCTCGGACAGGGCGCAGATCATCGCGCCGACGGCGGCACAGGTCTTGGGGTCGCCGATCTCGTCGTTGAAGTTGCGGAACGGATACCAGGCGCCGACTTCGTAGTCATGCATGGTCACGATACGTTCGGGCATGACCGGCATCCGCTGGGCGATCATCGCCCGCAGGGCCGGGAACCGCGAAGGCCGCCCGGCCAGCAGCATGAAATCGCAGTCGAAATAATAGGTCGCCTCGGCCAGGCAGTCGATGAAGGGCTCCATGACCTTGTAGACCGTGTGTGTCAGTTGCGCCGAGGTGACGGAGAAGGAAAAGCCCGAAAGGTCGACCGGCTCTGCCAGCCCGTCGATCTCGCAGATGTGGTCCAGCACTTCGCGCGTGGGCTGGGTCTCGCCAAATACTCGGTCCCAGGATGCGCTCAGCTGCAGGTCCTCGCCGAACCTGTCACTGCCCTCGTGCGCCTCCAGCAGCCAGTAGGCGAAGGGCGTCAACACCTGTTGCGAGAACTGCTGGCGCCGGATCAGGCGTTTCGCGCTTTCCCCTGCCCTGACCGCGCCCAGGCGTGAGACGACAAAGTTCTTGGCCCCCGGAACATCCTGTTTCGCCAGGTATTCCGTCAGCGCCGGAATCACGTGGTTCTCGATCACCGCCTTGACGATGTCGTCCCCGGCACATTGAAAGCCTTCGCGGAATTCCTGCCTGGGTGTGAGGGAGCGTTCATCGTTCCGGTAGGAGCTGATGATCAGGTCCGAGGTCCCGCCACCGATGTCCAGACTGACGATCCGCAAGGGACGGTCGCGGGCCTCGGGGCGCGACGAGGCATACATGAACGACGCCGTGTCCCCAAAGAACCGCTCCACCACCTCGTTGTAGACAAAGACCGCCTGCGTGGCAGAGGCCTCGTCCCACTGCATCTGCAGCTTGGGTTGCGTGTCGGGCGCAAAGTTCAGCCCCTGCCAGACTTCCTTGATCGCGGTTTCGACGCGGCGACGCAGGATGGAGCGTTCCGGACGCGTCATCGCCGTCGGCATGGTCAGCACGATGCGGCGCAGGCGCCGGGCCTGCAGCTGCTGGCCCTGCTTTTCACGGCGTGACGGGCTGTTGATCTCGCGCAGGACCTGCAACAGCAGTTCCATCAGGAAGAAGGTCATGACCGAAGAGCGCGAAAAACTCGCCGTCACCGCCGGCAGCGCGTCTGGCACATCGGCCAGGTATTCGCCGTCGGCAGCGAAGTTGCGGAAATAGCCGCCGGTGTCCAGGGCGCTGTCCTCGGATTCGCGCCCGCCGGAATTGAACCGCCATTCGACGGAAACCGGCGTGCGGCTCCAGAGATAGCGTTTCGGGCTGGACATGCCGGTAACGCCGTTGACGCTGCTGTATTCATGCGACAGGCGCACGGCCTCGTCGCCGATCCGCACCGCCGAGGGCCACTGGAACGCCGACCGACGCCCGGTCAGCCGCGACAGGTTGGCAGGCCCGAAGAAGGGTTTGCAGAATTCCACCCGGCTTTCGAAGGGACGATTGTGCACCTGGTCGGGTTGCGAGATGTCGCGGAATTCCAGCGGATAGCTGCGGGTCAGGTCGACATGCGGTTCGCGCTCGTCATCCTCGATCAGCAGGCCGAAGGTCCGCGAGTTGCCGATGTCCAGCACCAGGTCCACGTCGATCGGGCGGTGGGTGGAGTCGGCTGTATTGTCGATGAAGCGGCAGCGCGGGAAATCGACCGTCTCGGATGAGCCGAAGGAATAGAGCAGCGCCAGGTAGTTGGCCAGCGCCTTGCGATTGCGGATCTCTTCCGCCTCGGGGTTGATCCGTTCGGGGCGCACCCAGCTTTTCTTGATCCAGTCCCCGACCCAGCGTTGTTCAAAGAAGGTACGGATGCCCTCGTGGTCCTTCGGCACGCCAAAGGTCGTCTCGCCCGCCACCACGTCGCTTTCGACCGGCATGAGAGAGGCGATACGGTTGAGCTCGTCCCCTTCCAGCGCGCGTCCGGATTCGTGCTCGCCCAGTGTGGTATCGAAAACCAGCACGATCTTGACGTCCGCGGACCGCTGCTTGCGCGGGAAATAGGCCCGCGCCCAGTTCAATGGTCCTGTCCTGTCATTGCGAAAGAACGGCAAGGGCAGCCATTGCCCGGCAAAGTCCCGCAGCGCGGCCTCGACGCTGCCGGACACCTGGTCATCGTCTGCGACGGGACGCCCGGACTCGTCGATGTAGCTTTCCCCGTCCTCGTGCAATTGCAGGCGGGAAAACCGCAGGGTCCGTTCCTCGCGCACGACGGAAAACCGGATGCTGCGAAAGTCTTTTACATTAAACTCAAAATCGAAAAACTGAATTCCGGAATTTGGCACAAGCCTAAACATGCAAACCGAATCTCCTGTTTTCGCAACACGCTCACGATCCTAGGTGACACCCTTGTAGGTCACAAGGGCGCTTGCCCAGGACAGCAGCCGCAGCCCCTGCCCCTGATTTGCCTCGAAAAAGGGCAGCGGGAAGAAGCCGGAGAGTGCGGCGAACGCCCCAGATACGGCCTTTGGGCGACGACGATTTCCAAGCGCGCACCAATCGCCCAACACAGGCAGGAATTGTTTACCGATCAGGGACCCGGAACCCTGGGTCCGTTAACCATGATCCACTTTCACCTTTTCCTGACTTGCTGGCGACAAATGGACCGGCTTGGCCCTCAAGAACCGCGACCCGGGCGCGACATACCCTGCGCAAGCGACTGCTCCACGGCATATTTTCTTGCCACGCCTCCAACAAGCTTCACCCCGAAGACCTGCCGCAAAGCAGCGCAAGGCGGTCAGGAATCCCGTTGCTCTTTGGATTGGCCAGACCTAATTTGCCTACTGTTTGATGTAATACATAAACGCATGGCGACCGGAGGCGATTTTGACAGCGGGTGACGATTGGGTCCTGAAAGCCGAGCGGCTTGGCTGTGTCTATGCCGACAATGGCTCTGGAAACCAACCGTCCAGCGGTGTCTATGCCGACAAATTCACCCTGCCCCGCGGCCAGGTGACCGCCATCATCGGTGAGTCCGGGTCCGGCAAGTCGACCCTGCTCAGCATCCTGGCCGGGCTGCGCAAGCCCAACCGCCTCAACGACCAGAGCCGCCTGCTGTACCGGGGCAAGGACGGGCGCGTCTGGGACCAGCTGCGCGAAAACCGGCCGCCCCCGGGCGAGATCGCCTTCGTTTTCCAGGAAGCGCAGCTGATCAAGGCGATCCCCGCCCGCGCCAATGCCAAGATGGCGGGCCATATCTCGAACAAGGGCAATGCCGGGGAACTGGCCCGCGACCTGGCCCAGGACTTCGAATTGGGACCGCAGTGGGACAAGCTGTCCGAAACGCTTTCTGGCGGTCAGGCCCAGCGCATCGCCATCATCCGCGCGCTCTGTGTCGAGCCGAACCTGATCGTCTGCGACGAGCCGACCAGCAGCCTCGACAAGACCATGAGCCAGAACGTCATCGAGGCGCTGCGCTGGTGGACCCATGAAACCGGCTGCGCGGTGCTCTGGGTGACGCATGAGCTGGACCTGGCAGCACATTACGCGGACCGGGTGGCACTGGTCTCGTCTGGCCGGGTCTATTGTGATGCGGAAACCGGCCAGCCCTGGACGCTGGACGCGCCCTACGAGGAACGCCTGGACATCCTGCATGACCTGATCGAACAGGGCCGCAAGCAGCCCGCCCTGACGGTCGAGGCGCTCGACCGGATGATCGACCGTCCGGGCGATGCGGCACCGGACGAGATGGAGCTGGCGCGGGCGCCCCGCTGGCGCCCCGGCTCTCTGCGGTCCTACGGCTTTGTCGTGAACTGCGCTGTCGACGAGGTGTCGCTGGGGATGCGCCGGGCCGTCGCCGCCGGGTCAAACCGGATCTGGGCGCATCTGCGCGGTCTCTACCAGGCGATGACGCGCTCCTTGACCCTGATCCTCTTTCTGGGGCTGACGGTCTTTTACTTCGTGGCGCTTGGCCGCAACGTGACAGAGGCCGCGTTGAACGCGCAACTGTCGCAACCCAGCATGTCGCATTTCACCATGCGCACGGTCTACAACGGCGGGCAAACGCTGGACATCGCCTCTCTGGGGGTGCTGGACAAGACGTTGTTCGATGCCGCCCCCATCGCCACCGAGGCCAGCGACAAAGCGCGCCGCGTCTTTGGCCGCCGCGTCCACGAACAGCAGTACCTCTGGTTCCCCGATGAATCCAAGGACGGCACCTGCAACACGCGCCCCCTGGACGGGATCGAACCCTATATCCGCACCATGCAGGTCTTTGACGCGCGCGAACCGCTGTTCGAGGATCTTTCCTTTCCGGCCTGGAACGGGGTGGAGGCCGACCCCGAATGGCGCACCAGGCCCGGCATCCTTGCGACGCAGGGGTTCATGGAAACATTCCGGATCGAAGCCGGTCAGGAGATCTGCCTGGAACTGTTCAATCGCACCATCGGCCTGCCGGTTCTGGGCGTGGCCGAGGAATTCCCCGGCGGCGGGGAACGCAAGTACCCGTTGGCGGTGACCGAACTGGTCTATCATGACCTTTTCCTGGAGGCCCCGCCGGACAATTTCGTGCAGAACGGCAAGATCACCCTGCCCACCTACCGCGAGGCGGCGGTCTATTTCGACAAGACCAGCTTTGAAAACGTGGTCTGCAAGTTTCCCGACATGCCCGAGTGTACGCCGGATGAAACGCCAGTCCTGTTCGGGTTCAAGCTGGACCAGGACATCCTGAACCAGGTGCGGGGGATGCTGCGGGCAATGGACGGGGCCAGTGTGTCCTTCGCTGTGCTGTCCTGGACCTTTGCCGCCACCATCGTGATCTCGACCGCGCTGGCCACCGCCGCCTTTGTCCAGCGCAACGAAAAGTCGATCGCGGTGATGAAGGCCTTTGGCTACACCGTTGCCCACATGGCGATGATGATCCAGACGCAGATTGCCGTGTTGCTGTGCCTTGCGATCTTCTGGTTCCTGGGGCTGCACTGGATCTTTCAGACCTACGCGGCGCCCTATGCCGCCAATGCCTTTGACCTGCCGGTGGAATGGCTGGCGATGAAACAGGGGCTTTTCTGGCGCGCATTCATCGCGGTTTTCCTGCTATCACTCTTGGTAACCGTCGTCGTTATCGGGACATGGTGGCGAAAGAACCGCTACTTGAGTGAAACGCTACAAACGATCTGAGGGAAAGCATTGGGTAGAATATCCACCGTCCTGGCCGCCACGGCGTCCGTCCTTTGCCTGACGGCCACCGCCGGATACCCGGAGTCCCATGAAGCCGCCGGGCCGGATGTCTCGGAAGAGGTACAGGGCCGCCTAGTCACGCCGGACGGAACACCGGACGCCGATGATCCCGCCGCCGCCCCGGCAACCGAGGACGCCGATCCGCCCGCCGCGCCAGACGAAGGCGCGGGGCCGGCGGATGCCCCTCCCGATCCGGCACCGGTTCCCGATCCGGCCCCCGAGGCGCCGGAGCCGCCGGCGGCAGACAGTGGTATCGATGTCGACCTGCTGATGGACACGCTGCTGTCCGCGCTGGAGGACATGCAGGAGCTTCGCCCAAGGATCGACGCGCTGGAAGGACAGGTCGCGGCGCATGAAAAGCTGCTCCGCCAGGTCTGCACCAACGAAGGCTACGAGGCCGATCCGCCCGATTGCCTGCACCTGCATCCGGATCCGCCGGATCTTGACCCGCTGCAGGCCCAGATCGACGAGCTGAACCGCACCATCCTCACCTTGCAGGGCGAGCTTGCCGAGCTGCGCGCGCGTCCTGCCGCGCCGACGGCGGTACCTCCGGTGATTGCCGAAGATCCGGACCCCGCGCCGACGCCACGCGAAGACACCGGCCCGGTTGTGGCCGAAGGTGATCCCTTTGTCCTGCGCCAGACGCCGGATGGCCTGCCCCTGTTCCCGGCCCAACGGGAATTCGGGCTGGACCAGGGGCCGCTGGCCGCCATGATCCCCGACCTGCCGGATGCCGCCTTGTGCCAGGAGGCCGGGCAATGGCTGGTCGACAGCGCGGCCAACCGGATTGCCGATGCATTCTACGTCATCAGGGAGGGCGAAATCGCCATGTGCAAGCTGGTCGGTGACCAATGGTCGGTGGTCTCTGCCGGCCGCCTGGACAAAGCCCACATCGTCGTTGAGGGAGGAAAGCAATGAGACGTCACAGGCTTTTCACGGGCCTCCTGCTGGCCACCATATCCGCCGCCGCCCCTGCCCTTGCCGAAACCTGCCTTGAGGACCTGCGCATCATGCGCGATCAGCCCGACCGCCTGCTGGGCGGTCCGGCAGGGCTGGCCTCCAAGGTGCGTGACCAGATGATTGCGCGGAACGCGATCCCTCTGGCGCGGTCCAACGAGGCACTGGGAAAGGTCACATGGGCGGGAGGTGAAAGACGCACCGTCGCCAAGGACGACCCGCATTGCCTGGTCACCGAGGGGCTCGTGCTGGACTACCCGCTGCCCGGCCGCGACGCCAATTCAGAGGGTTTCCTACGCTTTCCCTTGCGCCTTATCGCCTACAACGACGTCCCCATGCCCGAGGACGCGGGCGATCTGCCGGGCGTCGGACTGCAATTCTACAAGCCGGTCACTGACACGACAGAACCGAATTTCGGCCTGGCCATTCGCCAGTTCTGGCCCAACCTTGACGGCAAGGAGTCTAACCCCGCCGGGTCCGGCGAGTTTACGAGCGAAAGGCTTGCCAAGTATTATCGCATCATCGCCCGTGACGCCGACGACCTGTCACAGGGGGTCATCATGCTGCTGTGCATCAACGATTGCGCAGCGGACCTTGCGGACCTGCCGGAAGCGGCGGACGCGCCGCTGCCCGTCACGCCGCCAAAACCGGTCGAACCGGACGCACCTGTGACGGTTCAGACCGCGAAACCGGACAAAGACCCGGCGACCGATCCCGCGCCCGTCGACCGCCCCGAGGTGACGGCCACGCCCCTTCCCCCGGCGGAACCGGGCATCCCCTATTCCAAGCTCTGGGCGAGCAGCCTCCTGGATCTGGTCGAGCCGGTCTTCCTGTTCGAGGGGCAGGAAGTCACTGTCCCGCCCTACCAGATCGCCTGCCGGGACGCGGCGCCGGCCTGGGACGCCAACCTGGCGCGGCTGGCCACGCAGCTTTATGGCCCCGAATGCCTGCAGTTCGACGAGAAATACGAAGCGGCGTCCGCCCGCCTGGTCGAGGCCAGCGTCGCCACCGAACGCCTGGTCGTGAACGTCGCGCTGGCCCGCAAGCGGTCGGCCTTCCTCAAGCGCCTGGTCGTCGGGTTCGAGATCCCCGAGACGCTCTACCTCGACTGCACGCTCAGCGTTCGTTTCGCCGAAACCCCGGGAACGGATGCCGATCCGGTCTTTGCCGGCAAATCGACCCGGCTCTTTACCGGGCGTGACATTTCGGCCGGCTGGTTCCTGCGAGAGCAGGAAGTTCAGGCACTGTTCCCCGACAAGGCCCGGCTGGACGAAATCGCGATCGAGATCACCGCGCCGCAGGATGCCGACAACCAGGCCTGCCGCCTGGCCGAACCCGTGATCCTGTCGCTGCGCGAAGCGGACAGCGATCCGCGTGTCTCGATCGACCTGGATGGGGTAGTGACGATTTCCGAGGTCCGGCTGCTGCCCAATGCCGCCACCGAGTATTTCTTTCTGAACACCTACCTGGGTGCCTCGCTGGTGGGCACCGCCGAACAGGGCGAAGGCGTCTATGCCTTCACCAACCAAAGGAGCGACCTGCTGCATTACCTGGCAGCATATGTCGATTTCGCCGTCGAGGATGCGCTGGAAGAGAGCCGTTCGGCCGAGTTCGTCTTTTTCGCGCCCGACGAAAACGGCCTGCACCGCGAGGTCGCCCGCCTGACACCGCTGGAGATGCGGCAGAAACCCGACTGGCTGCGCGAGCTACTGGGGCGTTTTGCCCGGGTCGAACCGAACGCGGATTATGCCGATGTTCGCGTCACCGCCGTTCTGGACGAGTTGCGCGCGGCGGGCGCCCTGTCCGCGGATGTCCCGACGGGCGTTCACGTCGTGGGCCGCACCGGCTTTTCCGACCGCAACGACTATTGCGACCCCTCCGCCTTTCTGGGCTACGAGGGGTCCACGGTCAGCATCGTCGAGTTCGCCTCCGGCAACTATTTCCCCGACCTTGCCAGCAGCCTCGGCGAGGAAAACACCGTTCGGGACGCCGACGTGCGCACCCTGCGGTGCCGTGACCAGCTGAACAGGCATATCATCATCTTCCCCGACAGCGTGTTCATCAGACCGACACCGGATGAGCTCTCCGTCAGCTTCCAGGGCCTCAAAGGAGGAAACGCGACCCATGCGGACTAAGACCGACCAATGGCGCCGGGTGATCGGTGTCGCCGGTTTCACGGCCACACTGACGCTTGCGTCCCTGGCCCATGCACAGGGGACGCCGCCGCAGGATTTCTACATCGAAGAGGGTCTTTGCAGCATCCAGCAGCTGGATTCGCTGCCCGACCCGCAGGGCACGGGTGGCGCGGTGCTGACCGTGGCCGACACCCAGATCTTCCAGACGCGCGGCGGCAACCCGATCCCGACGCCGACCAAGGTGCCGCCTCTGACGCGGCTGACCTGCCATTTCGAAGCCGGCGACAAGGTGCTGGTGTCCAGCACCGGCGAAACCCCCTACTGCGGCTGGATCGACGGTGACGACGTGCTGGCCGGCAAGATGTCCGCGACCCTGCGCACCATCGTCGGGGGCGAATACTGCGGTGACATCCTGCCGATGCGGGTGTCGGAATTCTGTTCGCGGCTCAAGGACATGGGCGAGGAAACCGCCGAGTGCAAGGACGCCTCGATCGCGCGGTCGGTCTTTGACGCCAAGTTCATCGTCGACAACACCGGCCTGTCCGGGGATGCCAGCGTCCGCGATCTCAGCCCGGTGGAAATCCCCGTCTACGCCCTGCCAGATGACCGCGAACGCTCGGGCACGATCAACATCTTCAACGTGCTGCTGATCCGCGAGATCGCGCGGGGCCCGGATGGCCAGCTGCGCTATCTGCTGCTTTCGGGCGAACAGCCCATCGGCTGGGTGGACGCGCAGGCGGGACAGGTCTGGTATTCGCGCCTGACCACCTTCTTCAAGACCGGCGGCGACGGACAGGTGCTGTCGGACTTTCCGCACAGCCCCTACGCCAAGCCCATCGCCGGCGTCCCGGGCAATCTGGACCGCGTCGCCACCGAGGGACCGGAGTTCCAGCGATACCCGGTCTTGCAGGACAACCGGCAGGCCAGCTCGGACAACAACAACTTCCTGCCCAACCTGCGCGTCGCCTTCATCGGGGCCTATTGCGACAGCGGCGGTGCGGGCGTCTGTTCCCGGATCGACGACACGCCCCCGCCCGAGGTCTTTGACGCGCTGAACAAGACCGACGTGCTGTTCCTGATCGACGGCACCAAGTCCATGCGCAGCTATTTCGACATCGTGTCGCGCGCGGTGCGCGGGCTGGCGCGTGACTATGTGGGCAATGCCTCGTTCCGCTTTGGCGTGGCGATGTACGGTGACTACCTGTCGCCCTCGGCCACCCGGCTGCGCGATCCGATGCAGTTCCGCTATCCCATCGCCCTGCAACCCATCCTGCGCGGCGACGAGTTCGCGGAGCTCAGCGGCGTCGATCTCTACATCGAAGATGCGCTCAAGGACAAACCCGAGGCTTCGAACGCGGCATTGCTGCGCGCTGCCGAGGAAACAGACTGGCGCAGCGATGCGCCCAAGTGGATCATCCACATCGCCGACCACGGCGACCGCCAGCCCCCCAGCCCCGAGTTGATCGAGGCCCTGCAAGAGGCCAATATCTTCTACGCGCCGATCCCGGTGCGCGGCGAGGCCGTTCTGGCGGCCAGCCAAGCCTTCCTGCAGCATTCCAACGCGATCCGGAACCAACACGTCTCGCCCTCGGGCAAGGCGCTGTCGGTCGAGGTGAAAAAGACCTATACCACCGGGGCCAAGGACGAGATCGCCGAGTTCGAGGCCATCGGCCTGGCCATTCGCGGCGCCCTGCTCTACGGCGAACAGCTGCGGCAGGAAGCCATCCGGCGCGCCTACAACCAGACACCAAGCACTGGAACCGCGGACCGCAGCGCGGCCTTTCCGGCCGGCTACTCCGAGGTGCTGGAAGCCGGTTACGAGATCTTCCTGAAGGATTTCGAACGGTCCATCGGCACCAATGACATCACCCAGCGCACCATCGCCGCGGTCGGATATGTCGAGACGGCGCCGGTGGAAGAGGAGGAAGAGGACTGGAGCTACTACGCCTCGCTGCCTCTGGGAGTCGCGGTCAAGCTGTCGGGCGCGCTCAACACCGCTTGCCGGGGCTTCGGCGACGGCGGATCGGGCGAATTGGTCTCGCAGGCCGCGGTCGAGATGCTGTCCGTCCTGACCGGTGACCCGATCCAGGAGGGCCAGGACTTCGAGGACTATTTCCGAAACCGGGGCAGCCTGCCACTGGCGACGCGCACTCTGTTCCGCGCCGACGATCTGCGGCAGATGAACCTGGACATCCTGAACCAGAGCAAGCCGCGCCAGATCGACGCCCACCGGCGCGAGCTGTGCCGCAGCGCGGTCCTCGTCAGCCGCATGGTCAATGGCGGCCGACTCGACCAGCCTTACGAGTTCGACGAGAACGGCAACCGGGGCGATCTTGTCTGGCGGCGCGACCAGGGGTCCTATACCTTCCGCAACCTGCGGGAATATGACTGGATCTACACCGACAAGTTCGGGCGCAAAGTCTATTTCATGCCGCTGGAATTCCTGCCCCAGTACCGCAAGGTCGCGGACTGACGATGCCTTGACGGCGGCCCCTCCATCACCGGGAGGGCCGCCGTACGATTGCAGATCGGCATGGGGTCAGGCCTATTGCCCGGCCGCGAACTCTGCGAAGCGATCGAACAGATCGGGCTGCCCCATCTGCCCCCCCTTCAACATGATCCGCATTCCGTCACGGCGCGCGTCCTGGTGGCTGGCAACGCAGATGCAGACACCGGCGCCCATCGCCCGGTCATAGGCCAGGGCGTCCAGACCGAGGCGTGCGCAGATACGGCTGGATGTATCGCCCCCCGCAAGACCAAGGCAGGCCACCGGGCAGCGATCCAGCAATTGCGCGACGAAACCCGCCGAGGCATCGGCCAGCCCGCCCGGCGAGAGCCCGTAGTCGGCCCCCTGTTCCAGGTGCACCAGCAAAGGCGCCCCGGCCTCAAGTAGGCCGGCGGCCTGCACCAGGGCAGAGCCATCGCTCAGGGCACCGGGGGTCAAGGCCAGGCGTGTTCCGGAAAACTGTTCGACCTGGGCACGGGTGTTGGCGGATCGGCTGCCTGCGAACATCAAAACGCCCCCCGACGGCGCGGCCGGCAGTGCCGATGGCGGAGAGGATCGCTCACTGGACCCGGCAAGGATCTCGGCCACGGAACTGGCGCCGATCAGCAGTTGGCGCCCCCCGGCCTGCCGCAGCGCCCGCGCGATGGCAAGCCCGTCCGCTTCGCTGGCCATGTCAAAGAGCACGGGACCAGCCTTCAGGGTTTCGACCACCGCTTCCGTCTCATCCAGTTGCGTGAAGGGCACCAGGGTCAGCCCCTCCAAACCCTGCGCCGCCAGGTGACGGCGCAGGTCGGCTTCTTCCATCGGCGTCACCGGGTGGCAAGCCATGACCGGGTGGCGGTCGATCCGGTGCACATTGCCGTCGGGACCGCGCGCAAATAGATGCCCAAAGAGGCAATAGCGCCCAAGGCTGGGCTGACCGCCGATCACCGCAACTACATCGGGCTGGAACCGGTCGATCAAGGCGCCCGTGACCGCCCCGATGGACCCTACGGAAGGCGCGGAATCGAAGGTCGAGCAGACCTTGAAATGCAGGACTTGCGGGGAGGCCGCGGCAATCGCGGGCCAGAGGCGGTCAAGCTCTGCGAGCGCGCGCTCCGGCGCCAGCGAGCGCAGGTCGGTCGGCAGGCCAAGCGCGTCCAGATCCCCCGGCGCTGCCTCGGGGTGCAGCACCAAACGCGATGTCAACCCGAGGCGAGCATATGTGGCCAGGCTGTCCGACGCGCCGGTGAAATCGTCCCCCAGGAAGACGAGGCCCGCCATCAGCGCGCCCCGAAGAACCGGAAGGCGGCAGCCAGTGCCGGGCGGCTCTGCGCCGCCTGTTCCAGGTCCTCACCGGCAGACAAGGCCTCCCACGCCTCGCGCAGCGAGGCGATGCCCTGGGCCGGTCCATCCGGGTGGGCCAAGATGCCGCCGCCACACATGAACATGAAATCCGGGCCCTGCGCCGCCTCATAGGCCGAGGGCATGGTTCCCGCCCATTGGCCCGAGGAAAAGGCCGGCATGACCCGGTCATCGGCGCCGTCGGTCAGCGGGGCAAGACAGGCACGCGCGGCCTCTGTCACCTCGTCGGCATGGTCTACGAACTTGCCACCGATGCCGTGGACATGCATGTGATCGACCCCCGCCAGCCGATAAAGTGACTGGTAGGCGGGGAACCCCATGCCCAACAGCGGGTGGCGGCTCATCGCGCCGAACCCGTTGCGGTGGCCGTGGATCGCCAGCGGCGTCGCCGCGCGCAGCGTCTCCATCCCCGACAGGCCGCACCAGTTGAGGCTGGCCATGACGCAGGTGCCGCCTTCTGCCGCCACAAGATCGGCGTGGCGGCGCATGGCATCGGTTTCGTCGGTGATGTTGAAGGCCATCATGACGTTGCGGCCCTTGTCCTGCCACTTGCGCAGCACGGCCATCACCGCCGGAACGCGTGTCGCCAGCGGCGCCACGTCGGGATTGGCGCAGACCTCGTCATCCTTGATGAAATCGACGCCCGCCGCGCACAGACGGTCGACCAGCGCGGCGATGTCCTCGGAGGTCATGCCGACATTGGGCTTGATGATCGTGCCGAAGAGGGGCCGGTCGGTCACACCCAGTGTTGCGCGCGTTCCGGCGATACCCTGCGCGGGCATCGGATAGCGGGCACGGTAATCCGCGGGCAGCTCCACCGACAGCAGTTTCAGGCCGGTGATCTCGCCGATGTCGTAGAGATTGCCAGAGACCGTGGCCGCCAGTGTTGGCAGGTTGCGCCCGATATTGCCGGGCGGAAATGCGATGCGAACGCGGGCGCGGGTGAAAGGCCCCGCCTTTCCCTTGCGCTCGACATAGGCCGAGGTCAGCGACGGGCTGTCCACCTGCCCCAGCACCTCGACCGAAAGCACCTGCGCGGCAGCGCGCGCGCGCAATTCGTCGGTTTCGCCCGCGACGCGCACGAAAGTGCCGGAAGACTGCTCGCCCGCCATCATGGCGGCGACCTCTTCAACCGGAAAGGGCGTTTCCAGCAGGTATTCCGCGACGATCAGGTCCATCACAGCACCGACAGGTCCGGGAAGGGTCGCACGGGATCAGATCCGTCCCAATCGACCGAGGCCGCGCGGATCATATCGAACATCTTGCCCTTGGGTCCCTGCACTTCGGAGAGTTCAATGCAGGTGCCGGGGTGATGTTCCTCGGCGAAATAGCAGAAGCGCCCGTTCTGGCCGACGCAGCCGGACATCTTGACGGTAAAGCCACGGTCCAGCATCCGGACCAGATCGGCATCATAGTCGGTCGTCCAGAAGGCAACGTGTTGCAAACCGCGCAGCCCCTTTTCACGAAAGTCGCGATACATCGAGGGCACGTCGTTGCGGCACTGGATCAGTTCAACCTGCATCGGGCCGGAGTTGGCCAGGGCAACGGAGTTTTCCGGCTGATAGCTTTGCCCGTCGTAGCGATAGTCCTCGATCGGGACGCGCGGGTTGTAGAACCAGGGGCCCACGCCCATGACCTCTGACCAGTGCTTCATGCCGGCCTCGATATCGTCGACGACATAGCCAAGCTGTCGGATCGGGCCCAAAAGGGTGCTCATGTCGAACCTCAGTTCATCAGTGTTTCGGGGAGCCAGGTGGACAGCGCCGGCACGGCAGAGACCACCAGGAGAGAGAGAAGAAGGGGGATGAAGAAGGGCAGCACCCCGGCAATGACGCGGTTGATCGGCATCTTGGTGATGATGGTGATCATGTAGAGGCTCATGCCCACCGGCGGCGTCAGCAGCCCGATCATCAGGTTCAGGACAAAGACGATCCCCAGTTGCAGCGGATCCACTCCGGCAGCGGTCAGCGCGGGCGCCACGATGGGCGCGATGATCAGGATGGCAGCGATGCTTTCCAGCACCATGCCGACGATCAGCAGAAAGACGTTGACGATCAGCAGCAGCACCAGCGGGTTTTCCGACAGGCCCAGAAGGAAACCGGAGACCTTCATCGGCACCTGGTCCAGTGTCAGCACCCAGGCGAACAATGCCGCCGTGGCCACGACAAACAGGATGTTGGCCGTGGATTCGACGGTCTCGCGCAGGGCCGCGCCCATCTTGCGCAGGGTGAGCGAGCGATAGACGACGATCCCGATCAGCGTGGCATAGGCGACGGTGACGCCCGCGACCTCTGTCGGGCCGAACCATCCGCTCATCAGCCCGCCGATCAGCAGGACCGGTGCCAGCAGCGCGGGAATGGAGATCACCGCCTTGCGCGCAATCGCCTTGGGCTCGGCCCGGACGGTGTCGCGCGGCAGGCCTTTGACCCGGGCGATGATCGCGATCTGCGCCATCAAGAGGCCCGTCAGCAGCAGCGCCGGGATGATCCCCGCCAACAGCAGCTTGACCGCCGAGACATTGGCGACCGAGGCATAGATGATGATCGGGATCGAGGGCGGAAAGATCGGGCCGATGGTGGCGGCGGCGACGGTGACACCGGCGGCAAATTCCTCGCGGTAGCCCTGCGCCTTCATCTGGTTGATCTGGATTGCGCCAAGCGCGCCGATGTCGGCTAGGGCCGCGCCCGAGATGCCCGAGAAGATCAGCGAGACAAAGACGCTGACCTGCGCGACGGCGCCCCGGATACGGCCAAAGATCATCCGCACGAGGTCAAAGAGATGCGTCGTCACCCCGGTCGCGTTCAGCAGGTTGGCGGCAAGGATGAAGAGCGGCACCGCCAGCAGGGGCGAGCTGTCCAGAGCATTCAGGCTGCGCTGCGACAGGACCGCAACTGGCAGCCCCTGCATCACGATCACGACGGCCGAGGACAGGCCCAGGCAAACCGCGATCGGCACGCCGACGGCCAGCAGCGCGAGAAAGAGGGCGACAAGAATGAGGCTCATGTGGGTAGTCCGCTATCGTCCCTGGGATCATGGTAGGGCTCGGTGGGGGCGTGGCCGGTCAGGGTGCGGGCAACACGGTGCAGCGCGACGGCAAAGAGGAACAGGCTGCCGGTCAGCGCGAGGCTGTAGTAGACCCAGTTGGGCACGCGCATCGCGGGCGTCAGGAACTTGCCAGCGCGTGGCAGGAACTCGGCAAAGCTCCAGAGCATCAACGCGGCGAAAGCCAGCGTGGCGATGTCTCCGATCAGGTGCATGATCTTGCGCGCCGCCGGGGGCGAGGCATCGGGCAGCATCGAGACCGAGACCAGCACATGCCGTCCGGCGAGGCAGGGCACGGACAGAAACACCAGCCCGATTCCGGAAAACCGCGCCAGTTCGTCCGCCCAAGGCAGGCCCAGGTCGTAGAAATTGCGGGCAGCCACCTGCGTCACGACCAGAGCGGCCATCAACACCAGCAGGCCCATGCCCAGGACAACACCGAAACGGGCGAGCCGCGCGAGGATCGCGCGGCCCGGTTCGCTATGCGGCATCAGGCGACCGCCGCAATCTTGGAGTAGAGGTCGCCGTATTCGGCACCAAAGCGTTCGTCGACCAGCTTGCTGACCGAGGCGCGGAAGGCGTCCAGCTGCAGACCGTCCTCGGCGCCGATCACGGTCATGCCCAGGTCGCGCAGCTTTTGCGTCTCGGCTTCCTCGTTGTCGAGGATGGCCTTGGTCGCCTTCTGGCGGGTTTGCTCCGAGGCTTCGCGCACCGCATCCTTCTGCTTGGCGTCGAGGCCCTGCCAGGCATCCTCGTTCATCACGACAACCTCGGCGTTGGACATGTGGCCGGTCAGCATCAGGTGCGACTGCACCTCGTAGAGCTTGACGTTCAGCACCACGTTGACCGGGTTTTCCTGCCCCTGCACGACGCCGGTGGCCAGCGCGGTCGGCACCTCGGACCAGTCGACCGGCACCGCGACGGCGCCCATGCCCTCGACCGCGGTGGTGTAGATCGGGAAGGGCACGGCGCGGATCTTGGTCCCGGCCAGGTCTTCGGGCGACATGACCGCCTTGTTGCAGGTCAGGTTCCGGCGGCCGAAGTAATGGGCATAGATCACGCGCACGTTGGCGGCGACGATCAGGCCCTCGTTCAGCTCCTGCATGACCGGGCTTTCGACATCCGTCACCTTCATCAGGTGATCGACGTCACGGTACAGGTACGGCGTGTCCAGCGCCGCGAAGGGCTGGTAAAGCGAGCCCAGCGCGCCGGCGGTGTTGTGCGAAAAGGCGATGGTGCCCAGCGACACGGCCTCGGCCAGTTCCTGCAGCTTGCCCAGCTGGCTGTTGGGGAAAACCTGCACGTTGATGTCGCCACCCGAGGTCTGGCCCAGCGCCTCGGCGAACCAGTCAGCCTGGGCGCCCGCGACAGAGGCGACCTCGTTGTTGTGACCATAGCGCAGGGTCGTGGCGGCAAGGCCGGGACGCGCCAGGAAGGGTGCGGCCAGGGCGCCGGCGCCGGTGGCCAGCAGGGTACGGCGGGTCAATCCTTGAGACTTCAGCATCGGGTCTCCTCCCAGATTATGATGCGTTTTGATGTTTCATCATGCCTTGGCTTGGCCCCAATTCATGATTTCAACAGGCTTGACCAAGGTTATGGTTTTGAGCCACGCTTCGTCAAAGGAAATGAAATGACGGTTTTTGAGGTCCGTCAAAAGAGCGCAGAATGACGGACAGCACGAAACCACAACTTTCCGATATTGCCGCACGCGCAGGCGTTTCGCTGGCCACGGTCGACCGGGTCATCAACCGACGCAAGGGCGTCAAGGAACGCACGCGCGGGCGGGTCCTGGAAATAGCCCGCGAGATCGGGTTCCTCTCGACCGAGGACGCCGAACGCTATGGCACGGAACGCCCCCTGAACATGGTCATGCTGCTGCCTGCGGGGTCGAATCCCTACCTGCGCCTGCTGGGCGAACGGGTAAAGGCGCGGATCGGACGATCGGGTATAAACGACCCGTTCCTGCGCTGTTTCTTTATTGAAAGTTTCGATGCTACCGCACTGGCCGAGGCGCTGCGCAAGAACGCGGCCTGGGCCGATGCCATCGCCTTTTTCGCCATCGAGCATCCCGAGGTGCGCGAAGCCGCGCTGGAAGTGGCCGCAGGCGGCACCCGGCTGGTCACCATCGTTTCGGACCTGGGAACCCTGCCGGATGTCGCCCACGTCGGGTTGGACAATCGTGCCGTCGGGCGGACGGCAGGGTTGTTGATCGGGCGGCTGGCGCATTCGGATACCGGGGCCGTGGCGCTGGTTGCCGGATCGCGCCACTACCGCGCCCATTCGGAACGCGAGGCCGGCTTTCTCAGCATCCAGGAAGAGATGTTCCCGCACCTGCGCGTGATCGGTATGCGCGAGGGGCATGATGACGCGGGCGAGAACTATCGTCACACGCTGGCCCTGCTGGATCAGGCGCCGGATCTTGTCGGCATCTACAACGTGGGCGGATCATCCAACGGGATCAGCCGCGCCCTGCGCGAGCGCGACAGGACGACTGTCACCTTCATCGGTCACGGCCTCACCCCGGACACGCGCCGTGCCCTGCTGGAGGGCAGCATGGACGCCGTCTTCGACCAGGACCCGGACCTGTTGATCGAGGCCGCGATCCGGGCGCTGTCGCACCCCGAACCGCGCCCACGCCCCCTGCGGCTTGAAATCTACTTCCGCGAGAACCTGCCCTGACACCACCTACCCTGCCAGGTCGGCACCGCCATGCCGCGCCTCGAAACGCGCCAACTCGCGCGCATCGGGGGCCTGCCCGGTAAAGGTCTTCACGTAGTTGGGGATCCGCGCCAGGCGCAGGCCGACATCTTCCTGCGCCTGCATCGAGATATAGCCGATCTGCACCAGGTACATAGTGCGCGCCCGCACGTCGGCTTCATCCGGATCAAAGCCGAACCGCTCGAACATCGCCCGGATGGCCGAAAGGCGCAGCTCGTCCGTGGAATTCACCTTGGCGGCGATGGCGTCGGACTGGTGCGCCCAGCCCCGCACCGCCAGGTCCAGCCGGGGTTCGAACCCGCCCCCGGGCAGGAACACCCCGATCACCGAAAGCACAGCCTCGGTGATGGTCTCGGCAAAGCCCTCGGTCGCCTGGACAAGGCATCGGGTGTTGATCTCTTCCCAATCGTCCAGCAGCGCCTGCAGCAGGGCCTCCCGGTCGTCGAAGAACCAGTAGAAACTGGTTCGCGACAGGCCAAGCCTGCTGGCCAGCGGCTGGATCTTCACCGCGTCGATGCCCGAAGCGATGAAGGCCTCGCGCGCCGCGTCGAGCCAAAGCTCTCGCGATCCCCGCCACCCTTTCGGTTTTTCGTCCGTATCCTGCGTCATGACGGATCTTCTAGCAGCAGGACCGAGCTGCCACAAGAAAACTCGACACATATGAACACAAACTTGACATAGATGAACATTCAGTGCATCGCTGGCCCGTCAACACGCGGAGGCCCCATGTCCAACGATCCTCTTCTGCAGCCCTACCAGCTCAAGCACCTGACGCTGCGCAACCGCATCATGACCACCAGCCACGAACCGGCCTACCCCGAGGACGGGATGCCCAAGGAGCGCTACGCCGCCTATCACGCGGAACGGGCGAAAGCGGGCGTGGCGCTGACGATGACGGCCGGTTCGGCCGCCGTGTCCAAGGACAGCCCCCCTGTCTTCAACAATATCCTCGCCTACAAGGACGAGGTCGTGCCGTGGATCCGCAACCTGACCGATGCCTGCCACGAACACGGCAGCGCGGTGATGATCCAGCTGACGCACCTAGGCCGCCGCACCGCCTGGAACAAGGGCGACTGGCTGCCCTCGGTTTCGTCTTCGAAACACCGCGAGCCGGCACACCGGGCGTTCCCGAAACTGGCCGAGGACTGGGACATCGAGCGCATCATCACGGATTTCGCCGATGCCACCGAACGGATGCAGGCCGGCGGCATGGACGGGGTCGAGCTGCAGGTCTATGGCCACCTGCTCGACCAGTTCTGGTCTCCGCTCACGAATGATCTTGATGGCCCCTATGGCGGCCGGACACTCGAGTCCCGGATGCAATTGCTGAACGACGTTCTGGACGGCATTCGCAAACGGGTGGGCACCGAGTTCATCGTTGGCCTGCGCTATACCGCAGACGAGGCCGAAACAGGCGGCATCACCCCCGAAGAGGGGATCGAGATTTCGAAACGCCTCGCTGCCGGGGGAAAGGTCGATTTCCTGAACGTCATTCGCGGCCGGATCCATACCGATCCCGCCATGACGGACGTGATCCCGGTGCAGGGCATGAAGAACGCGCCGCACCTGGATTTTGCCGGCGCGGTCAAGAAGGCGACGGGCATGCCCACCTTCCACGCCGCCAAGATCCCCGACGTGGCCACGGCGCGCCACGCCGTCGCGGCGGGCCTGCTGGACATGGTCGGCATGACCCGCGCCCACATGGCCGACCCGCATGTGGTGAAAAAGATCATCGAGGGGCGCGAGGATGACATTCGTCCCTGCGTCGGCGCCACCTATTGCCTCGACAGGATCTACGCCGCGGGCGAGGCACTGTGCATCCACAACGCCGCCACCGGGCGCGAGCTGACCATGCCTCACACGATCGCGCCTGCCGCCGACCGCAGGAAGGTGGTGATCGTCGGCGCAGGCCCCGCCGGTCTTGAGGCCGCCCGCGTCGCCGCCGAACGCGGCCATGACGTGACGGTGTTCGAGGCGCAGCCCGACCCCGGCGGCCAAGTCCGCCTGACCGCGCAGAACCCGCGCCGGCGCGAGATGATCTCGATCATCGACTGGCGCATGGCGCAATGTGCCGCGCGCGATGTCGAGTTCCGTTTCAACATCTGGGCCGAGGTCGAGGACGTGACCGCGCTGAATCCCGACGTGGTGATCGTCGCCACCGGCGGCATGCCCAACACCGAACTCTTCGAGAGCGGCAAGGAGCAGGACCTGGTCGTCACCGCATGGGACATCATCGCTGGCGACGTGAAACCCGGCCAGAACGTGCTGATCTACGACGAAAGCGGCGATCACCCCGGCCTCATGGCCGCCGAGGTCGCGGCCAACGCCGGCGCCACGGTCGAGGTGATGACCCCGGACCGGACCTTTGCGCCGGACATCATGGCGATGAACCTGGTGCCCTACATGCGTGCGTTGCAGGACAAGGACGTGACCTTTACCGTCACCCGCCGCCTGCTGGACGTGGCCCGTGACGGCAACGAGTTGAAGGCCGTGATCGGTACGGATTACAGCGATCTCAAGACCGAGAAACGCTATGATCAGGTGGTGGTGAACTATGGCACGCTGCCGATGGATGACCTGTACTTCGACCTGAAACCGCTGTCGTCGAACGGCGGGGCCGTCGACTACGACGCGCTGATCGGCGGCCAGCCGCAGACCCTGTCACGCGGCCCGGCGGAGGGGTTCCAACTGTTCCGCATCGGAGATGCTGTCAGCGCCCGCAATACGCATGCGGCGATCTACGACGCGCTGCGACTGGTCAAGGACATCTGAAACCGGCGAGGATCACGCGGGTATCCCATAAAAAGAAGGGCGGCCCCGGGGCCGCCCTTTCCTGTTTCCTCGCACGCTGGTTGGCGCGGCTCAGGCTGCTTCGGCGGCCAGTTCTGCCACGCCGGTCTCCAGCAAGTGCAGCAGGTGTGGCGCAAAGCTGTGCCAGACGTCCATGCGAAACGCGGTTTCGCCATCGCGCCACAGCAGGACCGTCACGCCATCGAAGTTGATCCGGCGCCCCTCGCCCACGGCGATGCTATCGGGGTTGCGCGGCATGCCCAGCGTCAGAAGATCCACGGCGCGCGGCCCGTTGATCTCGAAGGTGACCTCGCGCCCCGACACGTCGACCAGGCTGTGGGGCAGCGTGCCATAGACCTCGTCACAGGCCGCCTGCATACCCGCCGCCAGCGTCTCTGGCGCCTGCAGCATCCATTCGTCGGGACCAAGGCACAGCGCCTGGGACTCACCCGACTGCGCGCGCTGGCCGATCCGCGTGGGCAGCGTCAAGCCCAGCGCCGCGTTGAGCGGCGCAAGATCACCGCGCGCCCGCAGGGACAGCCGTGCACATGGTGCGGCAAGGCTGACTCGCGCCACCGCGCTTTCCGCGAGGACCGAGGGGGTGAAAGAGGAAATCGGTGCGTTCATGACAGGCTCCTCAGATCTTCAGACGGGCGTTTTCGGGATCGACGAAGATCGTCGAGGTGATCTTTGCCGCGATGGTGCGGTCGGGCATCGGGATATGGACGGTCTCGCCCATCTTGTCGTGTCCGCCCTCGACCAGCGCCAACGCGATGGGCCGGCCCGCCGCGTCCGAGTGATAGGAGGAGGTGACATGCCCCACCATCTTCATCGGCACCGGCTGGTTCGGGTCAAAGACGATCTGCGCGCCTTCTTCCAGCCTGGACTGATCATCGGTCAGCAGGCCGACAAGCTGCTTGCGCCCGGGCGCGACAAGGTCAGGCCGTGCCAGCCCGCGCATGCCGACGAAGTCGGGCTTGTTCTTGCCCACGGCCCAACCCATGCCCGCGTCATAGGGCGTGACGGTGCCATCGGTATCCTGGCCGACGATGATATAGCCCTTTTCGGCCCGCAGGACGTGCATGGTTTCCGTGCCATAGGCGCAGATGTCGTATTGCTGGCCGGCCTCCCAGAGGGTCTCCCACAGCTTGCGGCCCATCGGTGCAGGCACGTTGACCTCGAACCCGATTTCGCCGGTAAAGCTGATGCGGAACAGCCGCGCGGGCATCCCCGCAACGGTGCATTCCACGCAGGACATGTGCGGGAAGGTCTCATCGGTCAGGTCCACGCCCTCGACAAGCCCGCCAAGCAACTTGGCGGCGTTGGGGCCGTTCAGCGCGACGGTCGACCATTGCTCGGTCGTGGAGGTCAGCCAGACGTTCAGGTCGGGCCATTCCGTCTGGAGATAGTCCTCCATCATGTTCAGCACCCGCGCGGCACCGCCGGTGGTGGTGGTGACGTGAAAGCAGTCATCGGACAGGCGACCGATGACACCGTCATCGCGGATGAAGCCATCATCGCCGCAGAGCAGGCCATAGCGGCAGCGGCCCGGCGCCAGCTTGGTCCAAGGGTTGGTGTACATGCGGTTCATGAACTCGACCGCATCCGGTCCCTTGACCTCGATCTTGCCCAGCGTGGAGGCGTCGAAGATCCCCAAAGACTTGCGCGTGGCGACGCATTCGCGGCGCACGGCAGCGTCCATGTCCTCGCCCGCTTTGGGGAAGTACCAGGCGCGACGCCACTGGCCGACCGGCTCAAAGACCGCGCCGTTTTCCTCGGCCCAGCCGTCGATCTGCGTCTTGCGAGTCACCTCGAAGTGTTCGCCCCGGTGGTAACCCGCGAAGGCGCCGAAGGAGGTCGGCGTATAGGGCGGACGGAAGGTGGTCAGGCCCACCTGCGGCTGCTTCTTGCCCAGCGCGTCGGCGGCGATGTTCAACCCGTTGATGTTGGACATCTTGCCCTGGTCGGTCGCCATGCCGTTGGTGGTGTAACGCTTGACGTGCTCGATCGAACGCATGCCTTCGCGCACGGCCAAACGCAGGTCCTTGGCGGTCACGTCGTTCTGGTAGTCGACAAAGGCCTTGGCCTTGCCCGGGCTGCGGTCGGTCGGCAGTTCCTTGTGCGTGGTGCCGGTGCCGGGGCGGTCCGCCTCGACAGCATAGGCCATCGTCGCAGGCGCCTTGCCCAGCGCCGCGGCCACCTCACGCCCCTTCTCGGCACCGTCGTTCAAAACTGCCTCGATCCCCCAGAGCCCCCGGCTTGCGCCTGCGATGACGCAATCCTCGGGCGTGTCCTTGGGCAGGAAAGTGGTCAGGTCGTCGTCCCAGGTGAGCGAGCCCTTGGTGTGCGAGAACAGGTGCAGCGAGGGGGTCCAGCCGCCGGACATAAGCACCGCGTCGCAGGCGATGGTATAACCATCACCGACGGTGCCGCCCTTGACCGGGTTCACCCGCAGGGAATTGACCCGCAGGCGCCCTGTGGTGCCGGTGGCCGTATGCGCCAGCTTGACCTTGATGCCACGGTCCTGTGCGGCGGCCAGCAGATCCTCGCGGACGGTGTCGCGCGTATCGACTATGGCCTGAACACGGGCGCCGGCATCGGCGAGATCAAAAGCCGCGTACCAGGCAGAATCATGCGCAGTCAGGACAACCGGCTTCTTGCCCACCAGGACGCCGTAGCGGTTCAGGTAGGTCTGTGCCGATCCAGCCAGCATGACGCCGGGACGGTCGTTGCCGTGGAAGACCAGCGGCTTTTCCAGCGCGCCCTGCGCCAGCACGACCTGACCGGCCCGCACCCGCCACATGCGTTCGCGCGGCGTGTCGGCGGGCAGCTCCGGCAAGTGGTCGGTCAGCTTCTCGACCATACCGATCATGTTCTGGTGGTAATAGCCGATGGCGGTGGTGCGGGTCATGATCCGGACGCCAAGACCCTTCAGTGCCTCGACTTCCGCCGCCAGCCAGTCCCAGGCCGGTTTGCCGTCGATCTGTGCCTGCGGCTCGGACAGTAGCGTGCCGCCTGCCTCCGGGTTCTCATCGACCAGGACGACTTTCAGCCCGTCCACGGCTGCCGCGCGGGCGGCGGCAAGCCCAGAGGGACCGGCGCCGACGATCAGCACGTCGCAATGCAGGTAGCGCGAGGCGTAGTGGTCCGGGTCTTCCTCGGTCGGGGAGACGCCCAGGCCAGCAGCGGCGCGGATGAAGGGTTCATAGACCTTGTGCCAGAAATTCTTGGGCCACATGAAGGTCTTGTAGTAGAAACCCGCCG
>NZ_JARAMO010000228.1:0-37700 GCF_028807275.1 Mameliella sp. AT18 | reverse complement strand
CCGAGGTATTTTCAAAACCAAAGAAGCCGCGGCGCAGTGGACAAGCCGCCTGCCGCATGGTGGTCTCTGGGGGAGGAGCAACGCGACGTGACAAAAGAGCCTTGCACTGACTTTCCACGGGTCGCGCCCATCGGCCTTGACGGCGTGATCGTGCAGTTCGGTCCGGCGCTGTCGGAGCCGGCGAACAGGGCGGCGCTGGCCTTTCGGGCGGCGGTCGAACGCGATCCGCCGGACGGGGTCGAGGAGATTTCGACTTCGCTTGTCTCCACCTACCTGCGGTTCGATCCGCTGTTCCTGTCGCTTGAGGCCCTGAGCGCCGATCTGGAGGCGCGGCTGGCGCATGATGACTGGTACGCGGCGCCCCTGCCCGAGGGACGGCGGCTGTTGCGTATTCCCACGGTCTTTGGCGGCGATTTCGGCCCGCAACTGGGGGAGGCGGCGGAGGCCGCCGGCATGAGCGCGGAGGCGGCGCAGCGGGAGTTGTCGCAGGCGCGGGTGCGGGTGAACGCCATCGGCTTTGCGCCCGGTCAGCCCTACCTGGGTACGCTGCCCGAGGCCTGGGACATCCCGCGCCAGGCAGGGCTGACGCCGCGCGTGCCCGAGGGGGCGTTGGTGGTGGCGATCCGGCAATTCGTGCTGTTCTCTGTGTCCGCGCCGACGGGGTGGCGGCAGGTGGGGCGCACGGCGGCGCCCCTGTTCCGGCCCGAGAGCGAGGCGCCCTTCCTTTTGCGGCCCGGGGACGAGGTGATATTTGACGCCGTCGAGCCCGGGGCCTGGGACCGTTTGTCGGGCGATCCCAAGGGCGGCGTGACGGTGGAGCCTTTGGCATGAGCGTGCTGGAGATCCTGCAGGCCGGGCCGGGCGTGACGGTGCAGGATGACGGGCGACCGGGGTACATGGCGCTGGGCCTGTCGCGGGGCGGGGCGGCGGATCGGCAAGCGCTGGCCGAGGGGGCGGCGCTGTTGCGCCAGCCCGTGGGGACGGCCTTGGAACTGGCGGGGTTCGGCGGACGGTTCCGGGGCGATACGCCTTGCCGGATCGCGCTGACCGGGGCGCCGATGCGCGCCACGCTGGCGGGCGCGCCGCTCGCCTTGAACGCGAGCCACGCCCTGCCTGCCGGGGCGGTGCTGGAGATCGGCGGCGCCCTCGCGGGGGTCTACGGCTACCTGACCGTGGGCGGCGGGGTGGACCTGCCCGAGGACCTCGGCGCGCGGTCGGCGCATCTGAACGCCGGGTTGGGTCGGCTGCTGGAGGCGGGCGACCGCTTGCCGCTTGGCCCCGACACCGGGCGCGAGACGGGGCTGACGCTGGACCCGGTGGACCGGTTCGGCGGCGGTGTGCTGCGGGTGCTGCCGTCCTTGCAGACGGAGATGTTTCCCGAGGAAACGCGGGCGCGGTTCGTCGAGGAGCGATTCACGCGCGACAGCCGGGGCAACCGCATGGGCATCCGCCTGAAACCCGAGGGCGAAGGCTATGGGCTGACCGAGGGGCAGAGCATCGTGTCCGAGGTCATCACGCCCGGGGACATCCAGATCCCGGGCGATGGGGCGCCCTACGTGTTGCTGTATGAATGCCAGACCACCGGGGGCTATCCGCGCATCGGCACGGTGATCCCGGCGGATCTGCCGCGCGTGGCACAGGCGGCGCCGGGGGCGGAGCTGCGGTTCCGCTTCGTGTCGCGGGCCGAGGCGCTGGAGGCCGAGGCGGCGTTCCGGCGCGGGTTGGAAAGTATCCCGGTGCGCCCGCTGGTGCGCGATCCGGCGGATATGCCGGACCTGCTGTCTTATGAATTGATCGACGGCGTGACCGCCGGGGAGGAGCCGACATGACATCCGTGGATCTGAACGCCGATATGGGCGAGAGTTTTGGCCCCTGGGTGATGGGGCAGGACGCCGCCCTGCTGGAGGTCGTCACCAGCGCCAATGTCGCCTGCGGCTTTCACGCCGGGGACTGGGACGTGATGGCCGAGACGATGACGACGGCCAGGGCGCGGGGGGTGGGCATCGGCGCGCATCCCGGGTTCGCCGACCTGCAGGGGTTCGGGCGGCGGCGGATGCACCTGCCCGAGCGATCCCTGCGGCATATGGTGCAGTATCAGCTGGGGGCGGCGTTGGGCATGGCGCGGGCGGTGGGCGCCGAGGTGCGGCACCTGAAATTGCACGGTGCGCTGTCCAACATGACCTCGGAGGACGAGGGGCTGGCCGAGGCCTGTTATGGCGCCGCGTTGGAAGTGGTGCCCGAGATCATCGTGATGGTTCTCGCCGCGACGGCGCAGCAGCGGGTGGTGGAACGGCTGGGCTGTCTCTGGGCGGGCGAGATTTTCGCCGACCGGGCCTATAACGCGGATGCGACGCTGGTGGATCGCAGCCTGCCCGGGGCGGTGCTGCATGATCCGGCAGAGGCGGCGCCGCGGATCGTCAAGATGGTGCAGGCGGGCGCGATCCTGCCCGAGACGGGCGATCCGATCCCGGCGGGGATCGACACGATCTGCCTGCATGGGGATGGGGCGACGGCCCTGCCGATGGCGCGCGCCGTGCGTGGTGCGCTGGAGGCGGCGGGGATCGAGGTCAAGGCCTTCGAAGGGCGGCGCGGGGCCCCGTAGGGCCCCGGCGCGGGTCAGTTGCCGGCGCAGCCTGCGATCCGGGTCGCGGTTTCCAGGATCAACGCCGGATAAAGCGCGGTGCCCTGCGGCAGGTCCGTTCCCAGCGGGTCGAGCTGCACCGAGGGCAGGCCGCTGGCCTTGACCGCCTCCAGCAGGCGCGGGTCCGTGGTGGCTTCGGTCAGGACGCAGGCCGCCCCCTGTTCGGCCAGTCCGTCGCGCAGGGCGGCCAGCCGGGACGGTCCGGGCGTGTTCGCATCCGCATCCGAGATGGCGCCGATGACGGTGAGACCAAAGAACGTCTCGTAGTACTGGTAGGCATCATGGGCGAGGGCGAGCGGGCGGCCAGCGACCGGATCCAGGGCCGCGCGGGCCTGTTCCACGGTTTCTGCGATGGTCCGGGCGCCAGCCTCGGCATTTGCGGTATAGGTGGCGGCGTTCTCGGGGTCCGCCTGTGACAGGGCCTCGGCGATCAGGGTGAGCCAGAGGGTCGCGTTTTCCGGGGACAGCCAGATGTGCGGGTCATGGGCGCCGTGGCCGTCGTGGGCATGATGCTCTTCGGCGTGGTCGTCATGATGGTCATCGTCGTGGTCATCTTCATGTTCGTCGTGTTCGTCGCGATGCTCTTCATGCTCTTCATGCTCGTCATGTTCATGCGGAAAGAGACCGGTGTCACGGAAGGGCAAAAGATGCGTGCCGGGCGCCTCTCCAAGGGGCAGCGAGAGGGCAGAGCCGGCCAGCGCGTCGATCTGCTCTTGCAGTTGTGGTGTCAGGTCCGGCCCGACCCAGACCACCACGTCGGCATCGGACAGAGCACGTCCCTGGCTGGGGCGCAGGGCCATGTGGTGCGGCGAGTCACCGGGAGCCAAAAGCCGTTCCGGCGTGCCAAGATTGCCCAGGACAGTGGCGACGAGGCTTTCGACCGGGCCGATGTCGGTGACGACGCGGGGCACCTCTGCCAGGGCGGTTTGGGGCAGGGCGATGCAGGCGGACAGGAGAAGGGGGCGGAGCATGGAACCTCGGATCGTGTGTGTTATGATATAACGTTCGCGGGCTTGTACGGCAAAACGTTATACCATATCAACCCCAAACCCGAAGGAGAGTCGCGACATGGAAACCAAGGGGTTCGAACATCACGATCACCACCACTGCATCGCCACGTCGCTGCGCACGGCCGAAGAGGCCTGCAAGGCGCAGGGGCTGCAGTTCACGCCGGTGCGTCGCCGGGTGCTGGAGATCCTGCTGGACGAGCACCGGGCGATGGGCGCCTACGACGTGCTGGATGTGCTGCGCAAGGAGGGGCTGGGCTCGCAGCCGCCGGTGGCCTACCGGGCGCTGGATTTCCTTGTGGCCAACGGGTTTGCGCATCGCATCGAGCGGCTGAATGCCTTTGTCGCCTGCGCGGCGCCGGGGGAACGGCATGCGCCCTGTTTCCTGATCTGCCGGGCCTGTTCGGCGGTGGCGGAAACGCCGGGGCGGCGCGCCTCTGACGCGCTGCGGGCCGCTGCCGGGGAGCTGGGGTTCAAGGTCGAACGCGTGGCAATCGAGGCCGAGGGCCTGTGCCCCGCCTGCGTGGAGGCCGGCGCGTGAGCGGCTTGATCGAGGCGCGGGGCCTGACCCTGCGGCACGGCATGCGCGAGGTCCTGCGCGACGTGGATTTTTCGATCGCACCTGGGGAGATCGTTACCGTAGTGGGGCCGAACGGTTCGGGCAAATCGACGTTGCTACGGGCGCTGATCGGGGCGCTCAGACCTTCGCGGGGCAAGGTGACGCGTCAACCTGCGCTGCGGCTGGGCTATGTCCCGCAGGGGCTGCGGCTGGACGGGTCGATGCCGATGACGGTGGCGCGGTTCCTGAACCTGCCGTCGCGGGTCAGCGCGGCGGACTGTGCCAAGGTCCTGGACGATGCCGGGGCAGGCGACCTGGCGGGGCGGCAGATGTCGGACCTGTCGGGCGGTCAGTTCCAGCGGGTCCTGCTGGCGCGAGCGCTGCTGAACGACCCGCAGATCCTGATCTTGGACGAGCCGACAACCGGTCTGGACCAGCCCGGACAGGCCAGTTTCTATCGCCAGATCGAGGCGCTGCGGAACCGCATGGGCTGTGCCGTCCTGATGGTCAGCCATGAATTGCACGTCGTCATGAGCGCAAGCGACCGGGTGATCTGTCTCAACGGTCATGTCTGCTGTGAAGGCCACCCCGAGGTCGTCGCCCAGGCCGAGGAATACCGCGCGCTGTTCGGCACCGGCACGCAGGGTGCGCTGGCGCTCTACCGTCACGAACACACGCACCGTCACGATCACGCGCCGGGAGAGACCTGCAATGCTGGATGATTTCCTGGTCCGCGCGGTGCTGGCGGCAGTGGGTGCGGCGCTGGCGGCGGCCCCTCTGGGGGTCTTCGTGGTCTGGCGGCGCATGGCCTATTTTGGCGACGCGACCTCGCACGCGGCGATCCTGGGGGTGGCGCTGGCGCTGGCCCTGTCGGTGCCTGTCTTTGCCGGGACGCTGGTTGTGGCGCTGTTGGTGGCCTTTGGCGTCGCGCGCCTGACCGGGCGCGGCTATGCCGCGGACATGGTTCTTGGCGTGGCCGCCCACGCGGCGCTGGCGACGGGGCTGGTGGCCGCGAGCTTTCTGTCGGGCCCGCGCCTGAACCTCGAGGCCTATCTGTTCGGAGACATCCTTGCGGTCAGCAAGATGGACCTGGCGGTGATCTGGGGCGGGGGCGCCGCGGTGGCGGCGCTGATCGGCTGGCGCTGGCAGGCGCTGCTATTGTCGACCCTCTCTCCCGACCTGGCGGCTGCCTCAGGCGTGAACCCGGAACGCGAACGGGTGACGCTGATGCTGGCGCTGGCACTTGTGGTGGCGGTGGCGCTGAAGGTCGTGGGCGCACTGCTGATCGCGGCCCTGCTGATCATCCCGGCGGCGGCGGCACGTCCCCTGTCCCGCACGCCCGAGGGGATGCTGGCGGGCGCGGCCACGGTGGGCGTGATCGCCGCGCTGGGCGGGCTCTGGGCAGCGTGGAGCCTTGACACGCCTGCGGGACCGAGCATCGTCTGCGCCGCTGCCATCACCTTTGGCATAAGCGCTCTTGGCGGACGTCTGCTCGGCGGGCACGGCGGCTGATCCCGCCTCGGACCGAATTGCGGCTGTCCCCCCGGGGGCACAGCGGGTAGGAAAGACCCAAGCGAGGGCCTGATAACCGGGAGAGCGGCGATTCCTGAGCGGGGAACAGACAAGGTTGATGCGGCCACCGGCGTGTTGCTGGTGCTGGTCGCCATCGTTGTCACCCTGGACGAATGGGCCTTGCACGGCGCCAATGTGCTGATCCCCTTCCTGGTGGTGGCGCTGGTGGTCCTTCTGGCAGTCAGGGTCGCGCGGTCACGCCAGGCCTTTGTGCTGGCGGCTTTGGTGTTGACCGGCATCGCGATGGCGGTTCTGTCCGACTGGCAGCAGACCGTGCTGCGCGCGCTGGGGTCTGCCGGTTTCATCGCCGCCTTTTTCGCCGCGCTGACCACGCTGCGCAACGTGGCCGAAAGCTCTCCCTCCATCCGCGCCGCAGGCACGTTCCTGGCCGAGCAGCCGCCCGGGCGCCGCTATGCCGCGCTGACGGTGGGCAGCCACCTGTTCGCCCTGTTGCTGAACTACGGGGCGATCTCGTTGCTGGGGAACCTGGCGACGACAAGCGCCGCGCAGGAACCCAATGCCGAGATAAGGCGCCACCGCACGCGCCGGATGCTGCTGGCGATCCAGCGCGGCTTTATCTCGTCGCTTCCCTGGTCGCCGCTGGGGTTCTCGATGGCGATCACCAATGCGCTGATCCCCGGTGCCCGCTGGGCGGCATCGGTGCCCGCCGGATTCGTCAGCGCGGGCATCATCATCGTGACGGGCTGGGCGCTGGACCGGATCTTCAAGCCGAAACTGTCGGTTCCGCCGCCGCCGCGCGGGCCGGTCGACGGGTCATGGGGGCTGATGCGCCCGCTCCTGCTGCTTTTGCTTCTGCTGGGCGTGACGGTATCCGTGCTGCACACCCAGACCGGGTTCCGGATCGTTGGGATCGTGATGCTGGTGGTGCCGCTCTTGTCGCTGGGCTGGGCGCTGGTCCAGCATCGGGGCGGAGCGCTGGATTACGGGATGCGTGACCGGCTGGTGCGCTATGTCACGCAAGAGCTGCCGGGCACCCGGGGCGAGGTCACGCTGTTGATGATGGCGGGCTATATCGGGACCGTGGGTGGCCCGCTGCTGGGCCCCGTGGTGGCCGGGGCGGGCATCGACCTGGCCGCGCTGCCGACCTGGGCGGTGCTGGTGCTGCTGGTCTGGCTGGTGCCGTTCCTGGGGCAACTGGGCATGAACCCGATCCTCGCGGTGACGCTCTTTGCCTCGATCATTCCGGCGCCCGAGGTTCTGGGGGTCACGCCCGCGGCGGTGGTGGCGGCCATTGCCGCGGGCTGGGCCATCAGCGGCATCTGTTCGCCTTTCACTGCGACCACCTTGCTGATCGGGTCCTTTGGAGGCGTCAGCGCCCTGCACGTCGGGACCCGTTGGAACGGGGCCTTTGTCGCCATCGTCGGGGCGTTGTTGTCCGCCTGGGTGGTGATCTACGCCCTGGTCTTCGGCTGATCCGGCCCGTCAGACCTTGGTGCGATCAAGGCGGCTTGCGCGGCAACCTTGGCAACGTCCCGGCTGAGCGCAAACGCGCCAGAGTGCAGGGCGTCCATCGGGAACCAGCGCGCCTCGAGCGCGTCGTCTCCGGCGACCGGATCACCGTCCAGCCATTCGCAGAGCACAGCCACCAGGACGTAGTGATACCGCAAAGTGCCGTCGTCGCCATGATCGAAGGCATCGACCGCAGTAAAGACCTGTTGTGCCTTGGCGCGTATCCCCGTTTCTTCCGCAAGCTCACGCAGCGCGGCGGCGTGGATGGATTCGCCGGGCTCCATCTTGCCCCCCGGAAAGCCCCACCGCCCGGCGTCCGGCGGGTTTCGGCGCCGGACCAGGAGCACATGGTCTTGCTTGAACACCGTCGCGATCGTCGCGACGATGGGTCTGACAGGGGCGATCTGGGTCAAGCTGTAGCACTTCCGATTGAACACGCCGGGCGCCGGCGGCCCGGCCCTGTCTCATCGGTAGTTGCCATGCCGGAAGAGGCCAAGCGATTATCGGGCAAATCGGCACTTGGTCCCAGCCGCGCCCACCAAACAACACCATCGAATTAGGAAGAATGATGGTGGGCGACCTTGGATCGCCTACCATACCGGTAAACCGTTGATTTGGCTGCATACACTCGGTGGGACGATTGCGTTTTGTCCCACAAGTGTGTCTCCTCAAAAGGCCGACTGCGCAACTACTTGATTTTGAGACTTCGGAGTGGATGTATCTTGTCCTCCAAGGTTTCGCCCCTAAGGTGCTGGCAATGTGGATTATTCTCGATAATCTTGGGGTGCCTCCTCTCATTCGGCATCGACGAGGTGCATGCTTTTGTCGCCGAACTATCAGAAATGGCAGACGCACAACCGCACCAGGATGTGACATACACACATCAATCCCTAGTCATGAGTTATACTGGACAGCGACATGCCAACTTATCTCAACGCTATAGCATTGCAGTACTACAAGGGGATCGGCCCAGAGGTGCAATATGTTGCACCGTTTTCGGAGATGAACTTTTTCATCGGAGCCAACAACGCTGGCAAGTCCATCATCCTGAACTTCCTCCAAGAGCGTCTTCCCTTCGCGGAAGGTACTACGGCCGGAGGCTTAGGGGCCTCTACTGTAGATGCCTACCGCGGGGCAACTACAGGCAGTTATATGGCGGCAGTTGGACGCCCAGCGGCTGAGTTGGTGTCGAAGTTGAAGCCCCGCCTTTCGGCAGTCCCGCTAGGTGCGACGAACCGATTGGACTGTCTGGCTGAGATCGCACAGCAGCTGAGTTGTGAGGGCCACCTATGGATTCGCCCTCCGGGTGATGGGGTATCTTCAACGTTCTTTCCAGAACCAGACATCGAGAACGCCTCGGCTTGGGTGCCTGATAGAGCATGGCTTGAACTGTGGAGTGCCCTCACAGGACAAATTCGCGGCGGGCTGACGCAACATTGGGTGCCGGAGACGTTAAGGGTTATACTCGGTGCTGCCCAGATGAAGTTCCCAGAGTGCATGCTGATACCAGCCAAGCGGCAACTTGGTCCAAAGGGTGAGGCTTTTGGAGACCTTACAGGTAAGGGGCTAATCGACCACCTCGCTGAGTTGCAAAATCCAGACCATCACGAGCGGGAGCGGAAAGAGATCTTCGATCAGATCAATGAGTTCGTTCGTACCGTCACTGGCAAGCCAGATGCCGCACTAGAGGTGCCAAGCGGCAGACAACACCTTCTGGTCCACATAGACAACAAAGTGCTTCCCCTCTCCTCGCTAGGTACTGGTATCCATGAGGTCATCCTAATAGCGGCGTTCTGTACGATCCACCAAGAGAAGATCATGTGCATCGAGGAGCCCGAAATACACCTGCACCCCGTATTGCAACGCAAGTTGGTCAGATATCTCCAGAAGAACACGACCAACCAGTACTTCATTGCAACACACTCTCCAGCGTTTATCGACACGCCGGGGGCAACGGTTTTTCACGTGCACAATGACGGCAGCCAGACCCGCGTCAATGCAGCCATACTCAAAGCAGACCAGCGCCGTGTCGTCGATGAACTCGGATACCGGGCGTCCGACATTGTTCAGGCAAATGCCGTTGTGTGGGTGGAAGGGCCGTCAGACCGAATATACATCCGGCATTGGCTACAAGACGTGGCTCCCGAACTGGTGGAAGGCATTCACTACAGCATCCTGTTCTATGGTGGAGGCTTGATCAGTCACCTTAGCGCAGATGACGAGGCGATAGGCGAGTTTATCCGGCTGCGCCAATTGAACCGCAACCTCGCCATTGTGATAGACAGCGACAAGAGCAGCCCTCGTGCTCCACTTAAACCGGCTGCCCAGCGGCTCAAGGACGAGATGAGTGACAGCGGCAGTGTGGTATGGATCACCGAAGGCAGAGAGATCGAGAACTACGTGAAGCCAGCAGTTCTTCATGATGCGCTAAGGGCCTGCCACCCGAACATCTACCACGAACAGGATAAGGTGGGCCTATTCGACCACGCATTCTACTTCATCAGGAAGCGGGCCAAGAAGTCCGAAGATAGGGTCTTCACCAAAGGGGATAAAGTTGGCGCGGCACTGTTGGTTTGCGAGCAGCCTGCCGACCTAAGCGTGCTCGACTTGAAGGCCCGCATTGAAGAGTTGACCGCAATGATCCGTCGCGCGAACGACCTGCCGGAGGGCGATTAACCTACTCAGGCGCGGACGAAAAATACTGACGAATTTTTTCGAGGGGGCATCTAGTGTCGCTCATGAGCCGAGGTTCCCCCATACCCCACCACCTGCACCGAACCTCCGTCTCTGGCGGGCTTGATACAGGCACAACCATCTTTGACATTTGCAACAAATCCGGCGATCCTCTGGAAGACAGCAGTCACAGAGCGGAGCGTGGTGGATGCAAGAGTACGTAGTTTATAGGCGCGTGAGCACCCAGGAACAGGGGCGCAGTGGCTTGGGCTTGGAGGCGCAGGATAGGGACATCGCGTTGTTCCTAGAGCGTTTCAACCCGGAACCGTTCGCAGTGGTTGCGACCTTCACGGACGTTCTGAGCGGCACGGACAACGACAGGCCCGAACTCGCGGAGGCTCTTGGGGTCTGCCGGAAGACGGGGGCCACTCTCTTGGTGAGCAAGCTGGACAGGTTGTCCCGGAAGGTCTCGACCATCGCCACGCTGATGGAAGACAAGCGGGTAAACTTCCGTGTCGCTCAGATGCCGAACGCGGACAAGTTTCAACTGCACATCTACGCCGCGCTTGCCGAACAGGAGCGGGAGTTCATCTCAGCCCGGACCAAGGCTGCGCTTGCCGAGGCAAAGGCGAGGGGCACCCGGTTGGGTGGATTGAGGGACAAGACCATGCGGCGCAATGCTGCGATACAGGCAAACGCAGCGGCACGGGCGGAGAAGGTCGCAGGTATTGTTCTGCCGCTTCGGGACGCAGGGAAGCCGCTTAGGGAGATAGCCGACCATTTGAACCGGGCGGGCGTTCAGACGGCACGCGGCGGACAGTGGCAGGCATCGCAGGTCAAGCGCGTTCTGGATCGTCTGAGTCGCGCACCGCAGTAATTGTAGCGGAAGGCAGGGAGACTGCTGCCTGAGTTTTCGGGCCGTACAGCGTCCTTGTGGGGCCGGGGTGGCTGTTGGGCGGGTATCTGGCTTTTGGCCGTTCTACGGGCCGCACAAGGCCTCTACGGTGCCTTTCTGATCTACCGGGCAGGCCAGCATTGCCTGTCCTGGTTATGCGACAGGCCCGACAGCGCAGGCGTCAGCCTTGGGGGCATCTATTTGCTTTGCTGTAAGCGCCCTGACGCTAGTTAGCACCACTTCTGATCCCTCATCTCAAAGACAGATATCCGCGCATCTGTTTCAGTAGATATATGTTAATCTGAATGCATCGTCGCCAACTAGCGTCACTCTTAATCCTCCATCTCAAAGACAGATAACCTTTCATCTGTTTCAGTAGATATATCTGGATATCAATACAAGTTACCACTCCCGGACATGTTAGGGCAGCATAATACGGCGCATCACACAATTGGCAGGCTTCTGGTGTGATACCCATGTGCTCTCAAGTGTATAATTTAGTAGTATGCCATCAGATGAAATAAATGGTGGGGAACATAGCATCCCTTGAATTGGTGCACTCATTTATCACTGCTCGGTATTAGATCGCTGAGGGAACTGAGGTGGAGATAAGTATACTTGTGGCTACCGGAGTTTGGCATACTCCGCCTCCATAACTCCCTGCGCTAGTCATATTATCGGAGTGACGTGTATTTCTCGAGGGTTGAGACTGCGTTGAACTGGACCGAGTTTACTGTAGACCTATTGCGATACGGATATGCCATGCTTGCTGTTGAAGTGTTTGTTATTGCCGTGAGAGTAATTATTTACTTTCAAACCTCTAGGTTGATGATTGCTGAGTTCTGGTATTGGGTATTGTAGCTGCCAACCGTAGGGTATATCAGAACGTGGTGGACCTAACGGCTGACACCTAACCCGCTGCTCATCATCGGTTTGCGCTTTCCTACCCGCGTATCTCTCAGGCTGCGTGGAGAGGTCAGTATTCGATGAGGAGCACTTGCGAAATGGAGCAGTGTTATGTCTGATATTGTTGCGCCCTACGTTCGAAAGGTGCATTCGCCGAGGCACAAGCCAATATGGCAGTTCGAGCGAAAAGGCCACCGTATCCATCTCCCCCGGGATATGGCTGAGCCTTGGTATTCTCGGGAGTATGCTGAGGCGCTAATTCACTCCGGGCTTCGGAACTTGCAGGCCCGCCGGGTCCTTGAGGGCTTGCCATTTTCCCTGGCTGCCGGATTGCTGGCATGGCGGAAGTCGGCGCGGTTCCGGGCCTACTCTGCGGCCCATCGAACGCGGCTGGATATGGCCTCAGAACGCTTGTGCGAGCGGCTAGGGTGGGTAGACCTGCGGGACATGGACCAAGCCACTGTGGCGAGTGTCTTGCCCAGTGGGCGGCGCCCTGCTGAGGCCAGCTTGACTGTGCTACGGGCCGTTTTTGCCGCCGCTGGGCAGATTGCCGATAACCTCGCGTTACGCGTGCCTCCTCCCCCTGCGAAGCGCCCCCACCCGGAGGGAAGTTCGGAAGGCTTGGGGCGGTTGTTGGACGTGCTCCCTGCGGTCTCACCTGAGCGCGTGGCGCTGTTGCTGATGGTATACACGGGGACGAACCTCGCCAGCGCCATGTGGATTGTTCCCAAAGACCCTTGCATCCCCCCGGCAGTTTGGCGCGCCTCTGGCTTGGTCAGGGAACTTCCCCAGGCGGGTAGTTGCACCCTTCCGTATGTAAGGTCCGCACAAGGGGGCAGGATCGCCCGACAGGCTGTCGAGGAACGACTTTCAAACGCCGCAGCACTTGCCGGAGTCCCGACCCCAAGTCGCGCATCACTAAGTGGCCTCTATGTGGACAGAGTGGCTGAAACAATCGTGGGGGCGTCCTGATGGCTGACAATCAGAGTGACGCCCCCACCAAAGTCAAACGGCGCTATATTCCATCTGTTGAGCGCATCGAGGCGACCATAGAAGCAGGCCGCAGACATGGCTTGGCAGTCGCCTCGGTTAGCCACTATCCTGACGGACGCTGTGAAATCCATTTTGGAGGTAACATTGATGCCACGAGGAAGAAAAAAGGCTACGGGTGGGAAGACATCTAGAAGTCGAACCTGTTTATCGCGTCCCGGAGTTGAGACGGCAGGTAGCCCGCCTGAAAGTACGTGCCCAGTGTCACACCCGTTTGGCTGTGCCCGACCAGCGCCTTGATAACAGGTTCTTCAACATCGGTTTGGGCCAGCCTAGTCACCATCGTATGGCGTAGGCAGTGATAAGTGAGACCCTGCCTATCTAGCCCGAGTTCGGCCAAGAAACGGTCATTGAACCAGCGCCCAGCGTTGCGACCGTATCCATTCTGCGCAGTGTATGTGAGGCCGGGGAAAAGGCGAGAGTGCCCAGCGGCTTTCTGGGCTTCGTAGAAGTCGAGAAAGCCGCATGCCTTGAGCCTGTCATGAACAGGAACACGGCGCTTCGATGATGCGTTCTTGAGGCGCTTGTTGCCCTCACCGTCCGGCGTCACGTTGATGCACCACACGTCGCCCTGCAACTCTATGTCCCGTACCTCTAGCTGAGCGACTTCGTTTAGCCGCATGCCGGTGAACATGCCGATGAGCGCCGGCCACTTATGCACCTCCTTGCGCACTAGCGCGCTGTCCGGATCTGTGAGGTGCAAGAACATGAGACGCAGTTGATCCGCTGAAAATGCCTCCCGGCCTTCACCCCCACCCTTGGCCTTGGGCTTGATGCGCATACCATGAAACAGGTTGTCGGAAGCGTAGCCATTGTTCACCGCCCAGCCGAAAAAATGCTGCATGTTGCCAAGGTAGACATTCATTGTGCGCGCCGAGATGCGTTGAACGCCCGGCAACTCCAGCGCCTCACTGAGTGGCAAGTCTCTTGTCTTCGGGTTCTTGCTGCGGTTCTTGGGTAACTTGAACAGTGCGTCCTTTACCTGCTGGGCATCGACCTTTTTCATATGGGCAGGGGGTTTGTCGCCAGTGAGTTCCGCCATGAGCGCCAGTGCGTCCTGTTTCTCGCCCCTAGTCTTCGTCGCTAGTGCGCCTGTTCTGTCGATTTCATCGAAGTAGCGCGACAGCACATCCGCAAGGGGCAGGGCGTCCGGTTCAACGGTGTTGTGTGCAACTCTTGTTTCACGCTCTGCGGGTGCCGAGGCTGGTGCCTGTTCGATAGTCAGCGTGTCGAACTCCGCTGTGTGCTCAACAGCACGTGCGACGTATTCCCGGTAGCCCTTCTGCAACTCTGCCAGCAACAAACTGCGCGCCCGGCCCTCGGGCTCCGGCGCTATGCCGCGCGCCGCACAGAATGCCCGCAGGAGCCCATCTGCACCGTCTTTATGCGTAAGGGGCGCCCAATCGGCAGTCGCGCTCTCAGACAGCGCCAAACCCGCTCTCAGCGCGTCCAGGGCCATTCCTGTTGCAGGGCCGCTGTCGGCGCTCCGATCCCGGAAGTCCCGAAGCATCTGGCCGAAGTGTTCGCGCACGTGCCCGCGTATCTCGTCGTATCTCATGGACGGCAGATTTGGCTGCGCCAGCAGCGATTGTCCAGCCAGGGCGAGGAGCCGCGATAGCTGGCGGGCTTCCTCGGGCTGGCGCGTCTTGAGCGACACCTTGAGGTGTGTGCGTTGCTGGGCCGGATGAAGGCGCGGCGGCAGGGGGAAGCGGAAGTAGAAGATGCCGTGCCTTGAGGTACAGAGATAGGCCGCTAGGCGCATGGTGTGTCCCACCTTTGTGGCCCACCTGACGATTGCGCTACCTAAGTCACTGGTTTTGTGGAAAATGGTGGGCGACCTTGGAATCGAACCAAGCGTGCGTCTCCGCGAGGGAGTTACAGTCCCCTGCCACACCTTGCGGCCTGTCGCCCACCGAGCGCCGGTCGCTGCCGGCGTGGGGGGCTGATTACAACCGCCCAAAATCCGCGTCAACAGGAAATTCCCTTGGCAAAGGCCCTTCTTGGATGCAAAGCCTGTCACCTCAGGACACGGGGGCATCGGCGATGGCAAAGAAACCGAAATGGGTGATCGAGAAGGAGCAGGCGAAACGCGCTTCGGCGGCGGAAACCGTCTGGCTTTTCGGGCTGCACGCGGTGCGTGACGCCCTGATGAACCCCCGGCGCGACAAGCTGCGGCTGATCCTGACGCCCAATGCCGCCGAGAAACTGACCGATGCGGTCGAAGCCTCTGGCATGACGCCCGAAATCCACGATCCGCGCAAGTTCGGCGCGCCGCTGGATCCCGGGTCCGTGCACCAGGGCGCGGCGCTTGAGGTCAAGCCGCTGGACTGGGGGCGGCTGGAAGACGTGGCGCTTTCGGGCGAGGGGACTTTGCGGCTGGTTCTGCTGGACCGCGTCACCGATCCGCACAACGTGGGTGCGATTCTGCGCTCGGCCGAGGTGTTCGGGGCGCAGGCGGTGATCGGCACCCGTCACCATGCGGCGCCGGAAACCGGCGCCCTGGCGAAGACCGCAAGCGGGGCGTTGGAGCGCCAGCCCTACCTGCGCGAGCGCAACCTGGCCGATACGATCGTCGCGTTGCAGAAGATGGGATACCTGGTGCTGGGCCTGGACGGCGAGGCGGAACAGACCATCGAAGAGGCGCTGGAGGGCCGGCGGGATGTGCCTGTCGCGCTGGTGCTGGGGGCAGAGGGGCCGGGGCTGCGGCCCAAGACCAAGGAGACGGTCGACGCGCTGGTGCGGATCGATTTCGCGCGCGACTTCGGCTCTCTGAACGTCTCGAACGCTGCGGCGGTTGCGCTTTACGCGGCGCGTGCCTAACTGCGCTGAATGCCAACCACCAAGATTGCCACCTGTTGTTACTGCGGCACCCGTGCCGCGCTGCGCCTGGAAGGAGAGCGGCGTCACGAACTGGCCTGTTCCGGCTGCGGGGCGCCGCTGCACAACCTGAAATCCCTGCGCGTCGATGCCGTCGACCCCGAGGCGCACCGCCCGCCCCGCAAGGGCAAGCGCGCGCCCGAGGTCCATGCCTCGCGCCGGGAAACCTGGGAGCCGCCGCTGAAGAAGCCGAAGAGAAAGAAGAAAAAGCGGCGCAAGAGCCCGGCCTACAAACTGTTGAGCGAGGCCTTCGACCTGATCGAAGACATCTTCGACTGAGGGCGCGCGACCGGGACCACCCGGAATGCCCGAGTGTATTTTGAAACCGGCGTTCCGTTCAAGTCCGCTTGCCTCTGGCATTTGGCCCGGGTCTCAAGTATCCCGCCTGAGACTGGCAGGAGGGAGGCCCTATGCCCGATTTCGAAAATCCCGGACCGGTGGAACAGGACTGGTCCAACGCAATTTCCTCGATCGAGGAAATCATCGACGATGCCCGCAACGGGCGCATGTTCGTCCTGGTCGACCATGAAGACCGTGAGAACGAAGGCGACCTGGTGATTCCCGCGCAATGGGCGACGCCCGATGCGGTCAACTTCATGGCGCTTTATGGCCGCGGGCTGATCTGCCTGTCCATGACCTCGGACCGGATCGAGGAACTGGGCCTGTCGCTGATGTCGACGAATAATTCGTCCCGGCATGAAACCGCCTTTACCACCTCGATCGAGGCGCGCGAAGGGGTCACGACGGGCATTTCCGCCGCGGACCGCGCACGGACCATCGCGGTGGCCGTCGATGCTTCGAAGGGCGCGGCGGACATCGCCACGCCGGGCCATGTCTTTCCGCTGCGCGCCCGCAAGGGCGGTGTGCTGGTCCGCGCGGGCCATACCGAGGCGGCGGTCGACATCTCCCGTCTTGCCGGCCTGAACCCGGCGGGTGTGATCTGCGAGATCATGAACGAGGACGGCACGATGGCGCGCCTGCCCGAGCTGGTCGCCTTTGCGCAGCGCCACGGGCTGAAGATCGGCACCATCAGCGACCTGATCGCCTATCGCCGCCGCAACGACAACCTGGTCAAGGTCCGTTCGGAGGCGCCGATCACCTCGGAGTTCGGTGGTGAGTGGACGATGCGGGTCTATACCGACGAGACCCACGGCGACGAGCATATCGTGCTTGTGAAAGGCGATATCTCGACTCCCGATCCGGTGCTGGTGCGGATGCATGCGATGGACCCGCTGCTGGACGTGATCGGCACAGGGCCCAAGGGCCGCGCGCATGAATTCCAGCACGCAATGGAAGAAGTCGCGCGCGAAGGGCGCGGCGTCGTCGTGTTATTGCGCGATACCTCGCAGCATCTGGACGCCAGCGACGAGGTCTCTCCCAAGACGCTGCGGCAATACGGGCTGGGGGCGCAGATCCTGTCCTCGCTGGGCCTGTCCAAGCTGACCTTGCTGACCAATTCGCCCACTCCCAAGGTGGTCGGCCTCGAGGCCTATGGTCTTGAAATCACGGGCACCCGCAAGATCTCGGAGCTGGGCTGATGGCATCGAACGAGACCCACCACACGCTGGACCGGCCGTCGTTCGACAAGCCGGTCAAGGTGCTGATCGTCGTGGCGCCCTACTACAAGGACATCGCCGATCAGCTGGTCGCCGGGGCCGAGGCCGAAATCGAGGCCGTGGGTGGCTGGCACGAGACTATCGAGGTGCCCGGCGCACTGGAAGTGCCCAGTGCCATCGGCATTGCCGGGCGGTTGTCGAATTTCGATGCCTATGTCGCGCTGGGCTGCGTGATCCGGGGGGAGACCACCCATTACGAGACCGTGTGCAACGACAGCTCGCGCGCGCTGACCCTGTTGGGCCTGCAGGGGCTGTGCATCGGCAACGGTATCCTGACGGTGGAAAACTACGAACAGGCCCGCGTGCGGGCCGAGGCAAAAGGTCAGAACAAGGGCGGCGGCGCAGCGGCTGCGGCCTTGCATCTCCTGGCGCTGGAACGTAAGTGGGGCGGCTCTCGCAAGGGAGTGGGATTCGTCCCCTTCGGCGATGAAATCCAGATCGCAGGCACCAGCAAGGACCCCGGCATCGCATGACCAAGCTTTCGGGCAACCAGAAACGCAAGATGCGCAGCGCCTCGCGGCTCTACGCGGTTCAGGCCCTGTTCCAGATGGAACAGTCGGATGCCGGGCTGGACAAGGTGCGGCGCGAGTTTCTGGAGTTCCGGTTCGGTGCCGAACAGATCGACGGCGAAGAGATGATCGACGGGGATGTCGATTTCTTTGCCCGGCTGTTGGAACAGGCGGTCAACTGGCAGGTGAAGATCGACCAGATGACCGACCGGGCGCTGGTGGCGAAATGGCCCATCGCGCGGATCGACCCGACATTGCGGGCGCTGTTCCGCGTTGCGGGGGCCGAGCTGCTGGAGTTCGACACGCCGCCGAAGGTGGCCATTGTCGAATACATGGACGTGGCGAGCGCTTTCTTTCCGGAGGGCAAGGAGGCGCGCTTCGTGAACGCGGTGCTGGACCACATGGCCCGCGAGGCGCGCCCCGAGGCCTTCTGAGCCCGGCCCGCCGGGCGGCCAGTCCGGGCGAGAGCCTTGTACGGTTTGTACGTTTCGTACGCGGATTCCGGCAAAACGTACAAAGGAGTCACGAAGGCTTAACCCTTGTACGGTTGCCTTCTGCACCCCAAGTTGTATTCTGAACCCGGAATGCGAAGGAGTCGCCCCATGCCCAAGCTCATCCGTCTCTACATCCTGCAGGTCCTCGCCGGTTTCGGCCTGTCGGCGGTCTTTGTCGGCGCGCTGTTGTGGTTCAACGTGGCCAACCTCTGGCACCTGATCTCTGGCAGCGACATGGGGGTCGTGGCGGTGCTGATGCTGTTCATGTTCAACGGCATCGTCTTTGCCGGGGTGCAGTTCGCCATCTCGATCATGCGCATGGGGGAAGGGGACGACACCTCGGGCGGCAAGCGTCAGCATGTGCGGTCGCAGGAACCGGCCCCTGTGCGGGTGGCGGCAGAGGCCCCGCGGAACAACCGGGCATTGCGCGGCCTGCTGCGCCGCTGAAGTGTTGACGGCACGGAGCGCCCGGCCTTGCCGGGGGCGACGCGCGCCATACCCTTTCACGTGGAAAGGAAGCCGCAGTTGCCACGTATCATCCGGCTTTACATCACGCAGAGCCTTGTCGGCGCCGGGCTTGCCACGGTTTTCGTGGCGGGCCTGCTGGTGCTGGACGTGGGCAACCTGTGGCACCTGGCGACCCGTACAGCCATCGGGCCCTTTGCGGTGTTGCTGCTTTGGGTGCATTGCGCGGCGGTCTTTGCGGCGGCGCAATTCGCGATTTCGGTCATGCGTCTGGGCGAGCGGGAGACCCCTGCGCCGCCACCGCCAAGCGGGCCGCGACGTCCGCTGCCTGTCGAGGTCACAGGCCGGCGGTCCGGCATCGTGGGCAAGCCGCCTTTCGGACGCCCCGGCTGAGCCATGCGGCTCAGCGGCTCGCCCTCCAGCCTGCTTGCCGGTCCGGTCATGATGGGGAAGCGGCGGGAACCACGCCAACCGTGTGGGTAACGCATTCCCGAGGACCTGTATATACAGGTGGGCGCCAGGTAACGAGACCACGATCCCGCCAGAGCCAGCTCCCTCGGATTTGCTTAAGGCCACCGGAATGTACCCGTCTCACGAGAAGGGCAGAACCCGCCACGCGCAGACCTAAGTTGCGCGGGGGGCCGAGACAAGGGCCTGCGAAGAAATTGTGTCGCCGGCCTCAGGGTGTTTCGGTGACAAGCGCGTAGCGTGCCAGTTCCTCGGGCAGCAGGATGTAGATTTCATCGGGCGGCGTGGCGAGCGCGTGGCGCATGACGCGGGTGTCGACGCCCATGTCGTCGAGATAGCCCATGACCTCTGCCTGGCCGCGCTGGATGTCCTCGACGGCGGTGAAGGCGGGCAGCAGGCTGTTTTCTCCAAAGTAGTGCTGGTGCACCCCGATGGAGGCGGAGGCGGCGGCGCTGCGGGTCTGCCCGCCGGCAAAGAGGTAGGGGCAGGCGGAATAGCAGAATTCGCCCGACAGGACCTGCGTGGCGATGCCCGAGGCGCGCAGGTGGCGGCCAAGGTCGAGCGCGTCACGCACCGAGCCGCCCTCGGACTGCAGCAGAAGGGTTTCGATCGGCGGGTCGGCGCGGTCGATCTGGGGGATCAGGCGTTCGGCGTCGCCCTCGGCGATGGCCCCTTCGAGCCGCCATATTCCCTGGTCGAAGGTCAGGGTCAGCCGGTTGGGCAGTTCGCCGGGATCGCGTTCGGGCGCCACGGCAGGGCGGTCGCGGCGCGGATCGAAGACGCGGCGCTGGTCGCCGGGGCGGACGGGCTCCGACAGGCGCGGGGCGTCTGGCTTGAAGCCGGGCAGCGAGATCGGCCCCTGGCGCATGTCGCCGAGGACCAGCAGGACGCCGATGCCGACCTGGAAGACAAGGACGGCCGACAGGGTGCGGGCGACGGAGCGGTTCATGGCCGGTGTTCCTGCATGGCCGGGGTCATGCGGACTTTCCCTTGAGCGGCGTGACCTCCTCACCCTCGGGGCGCGGGGTGGCGGCGGGCTGGGCGGTGTGTGCGGGGGGTGACGTGGGCGGGCCGGCGACGGCCTCGACCTCGCGCAGGGCGGTGACGGCGGCGCGCAGTTCGGCCAGTGTCAGCGTGTCCTCGACACCGGCGCCCTCGCGGCCCTGGCGGATGGCGGCGTGGGTGATGGCAAGGATGAAGACCAGCACCATCGGAAGCAGGTCGATGGCGATGGCCCCGGCCCAGGAGGGTACGAAGTTGCGCGCGTAGAGGATCACCGCGTCGGCGGCGGACAGCGGCGTGTAGGTGACGTCGGTCGGCGGTTGCAGCGCCTGGACGTTCTGCGCCGCGCGTTCCAGCGTTGCCGCCCGTTGCGCCAGCACCTCCAGCACCGAGGTGATGGTGGCGGACTGGTCGGCCCGGCCCTGCGCCGTGGTGCTGTCCAGTTCTGGCAGCACCACGGATGCGGCAAGGTCCTGTGCCGCGCGTTCAACCAGCGGGGCTACCGACAGCTGGCGCAGCTGGGTGATGAGGCCCTGCAGGCGCACGGCGGCCTCGGAAAACTCGACGCTGCGGGCCTCGACGCTGCCGGGCTCGACGGTCAGGGCGCGCATCCGGCTGAGGATGGTGTTGCCCTCGGTAAAGGCGGTGTCGACCAGCGGCGTCTGTTCGGCGATCTGCGCCTCGAGCGCGGTCAGTTCGGCGGCCTTCTGGCGCAGGACCCGGAAGACGGCGCCGCGCCCGGCAAGGCCCGAAAGCGCGCCCTCGGCCTCGAGGTCGGAAAGATCCTCGAACGATTGGCGGACGCGGGCGACGTCGCGTTCCAGTGCCTGGCCGGTGAGGGCGATCTCATGCGCGCGTTCCAGCGCGGCCTGGTAGTCCTGAACGGTTTCGGCAAGATGCTGTTCGACGGCGGCCGAACCGGCCAGGGCGGCGGCGTTCAGCCAGGAGGACATGGCGACGATGGCCAGACTGCCCAGCCCCATCGCCGCCATCAGCCCGGTGCGGGCGCGGGTGGTGCGGACAGCGGGAAAGAGCCGCAGCATGTAGGACCAGAACACGAAGATTCCCACCGAAACGGCGGTGGAATAGGCGATGGCGGCAAAGACCGACATGGCACCGTTTTCGTCCAGCAGCGAGGACACGCCGAGGTAGGTATAGATCCCCGAGGCGACCGAGAGCACGCCAAGCGCCGTGCCGGAGAAGCTGTCGAGCCACGTCAGGTGGCCTTCGAGTTCGCGCGCGGCGCGCACGCCACGGGCTTCGGCGCGGGTCAGGCGGGTGTCGGTCTGGTCCTGGGACATGCGGGGCCTTGGGTCATCTCTGAGGTTCCGGGCGAGCCTAGTCCTTTCCCCGGCAGAGGGAAGGCGGCCCGGGGTGGGGTTGCATTTGTTCACGAAATGTTCAAGGATTTGGGCATGGACTTGCCTGTCACCTCCGACCTGATGCCCGGCCAGCTCCTGGCGCGGGGCGTGTGCCGCCACCTGGCGGGGCATGGCTTTGCCGTGATCGAGGAATTCGTGCCCGATCGGGGGCTGCGCGTCGACGTCATGGCGCTTGGCCCCAAGGGAGAGCTTTGGGTGGTCGAGTGCAAGTCGAGCCGCGCGGATTACATGAGCGACGGCAAGTGGCAGGGGTATCTGGACTGGTGCGACCGCTATTTCTGGGCGGTGGACCAAGATTTCCCGACCGAGCTGCTGCCCGAGGGGACGGGGTTGATCATCGCCGACGGCTATGACGCCGAGATCCTGCGCATGGGCCCCGAGGACAAGCTGGCGGCGGCGCGGCGTAACAAGCTGATCCGCAAGTTCGCCGTCCACGCGGCGCGGCGGCTGCACGGGCTGCGCGATCCGGGCGCGGGGCTGGAACACCTGGGCTGACGGGGCTTGCAGGAAATCACGCGGGCGGGGCCGGACGGGGGTTGCCGGGCGGGACCGATCCGTCCCACCATGTCCGAAAAGGCCCCTTTGCCAACGGAAAGGATTTGCCATGCAGCTTGGTGCGTTTTCGGTCAGCCTCTCGGTCCGTGACCTGGTCGCTTCACGGGCATTCTACGAGGCGCTGGGGTTCCAGGCGGTCGGCGGCGTGGCTGAAGAGGGCTGGCTGATCCTGCGCAACGGCGACAGCGTGATCGGCCTGTTCCAGGATATGTTCGAAGGCAATATGCTGACCTTCAATCCCGGATGGCGGTCGGAGGACGAGGTGCTGTCGGAGTTCACCGATATCCGCGAGATCCAGGCGCGCCTGAGGGCACAGGGGATCGAGCCGGAAAAGGGGACGGATGAAGAGGGGGCCGGGCCTGCCTGCATGACGCTGGTCGACCCGGACGGAAACCGGGTCTTTCTGGACCAGCATGTGCCGAAACCCTAGCGTTTCTTCGGTTTTGCCTTGCGCGCGGTGGCGGCGGCGGCGCGCAGTTCCTCGGCGATTTCCTCGGCCTCCACGGGGTCGAAGTCCATCGGAATCTCGATCCCGTCGGCGAGGATGAACAGCCGGACCATGCCGGCGTCGGTGGGGCCAATCTGGAGGTTGGCCTCGATGTCGCGTTCGTCGTTGATGCCCATCTGCCTCTGCCTTCTCTGAGACCCGCGAAAGATCGTCGTGACCTAGCGGCGAAAGGCTTGATTTGCAAGCCGTGCGGGGGTTTCTTGCCCTCATGACAGTCGACCTGAAAGACCTTGGCCCCGGCGACATCGACTGGCTTGTCGATCAGCACGCGTGGCTTTACGCCCGCGACGAAGGCTTTGACGACAGCTTTCCGGTGCTCGTGCGGCAGATCCTCGAGGGTTTTGCGCGGGATCATGACCCTGCGTGCGAAAAATCCTTTATCGCCTGGGACGGGGATCAGCGGCTGGGCAGCATCTTTTGTGTGCGCGAGGATGACGAGACCGCCAAGCTGCGCCTCTTCCTGCTGGTGCCGGAGGCGCGGGGCAGGGGTCTGGGCCGGACCTTGCTGGAGGCCTGCATGGGCTTCGCGCGGGACAAGGGCTATCGCCGGATGGCGCTCTGGACGCATCAAAGCCACCGCGCCGCCTGCGCGCTGTACGAAAAGTCGGGCTGGCGGCTGGTCCGCTCCGAGCCGAAGGTGAGCTTCGGCACGGAGGTCGTGGAACAGGGGTACGAGGTGGACCTGTAACCTAGCGTTCGCCGGTGAATTTGGGCGCGCGCTTGTCCAGGAAAGAGGCCACGCCCTCGGCATAGTCGGGGTGTTCACCGCAGGCCTTCATCAGCTCGGCCTCGAGATCCAGGTGCGCGTCCAGCGTGTTGGTCGCGGCGGCGGTGATCGCCTCTTTGGTGCGGGCATAGCCGAAGGTCGGGCCTTCGGAGAACTGCGCGGCCAGCTTGCGCGCCTCTTCCATCAGCGTGTCGTCGGGCAGCGCCTTCCAGATCAGGCCCCAATCGGCTGCCTTGACGGCGGGCAGCGGTTCGGCGGTCAGGGCCAGGCCCATCGCGCGGGCGCGGCCCAGGAACTGCGTCAGGTGCCAGCTGCCGCCGGTGTCGGGGATCAGCCCGACCTTGGAGAAGGACTGGATGAACTTGGCGCTTTCGGCGGCCAGCACCATGTCGCAGGCCAGCGCCACGGAGGAGCCGGCGCCGGCGGCGACACCGTTGACGGCGCAGATCACCGGCATGTCCAGAGCGCGGATCTGGCGGACCAGCGGCGCCCAGTAGTTGCGCACGGTCTCGCCCAGGTCGGGTGGGCCATCCATCTTGCGCGGGTCGCGGTCGCCCAGGTCCTGGCCTGCGCAAAAGCCGCGTCCGGCGCCGGTCAGCAGCACGGCGCGCTTGGCCTCATCCGCAGCCCGGGTCAGGGCGGCCCGCAGGGCCAGGTGCATCTCGGGCGTGAAACTGTTCAGCCGGTCGGGCCGGTTCAGGGTGATTTCCAGCCAGTTACCGTGATCGGTGACAAGAATGGTGTCCGACATGTTCCCCTCCTCAAGGCGATTGTCGCGGTGGATGGCACGGGCCTGCGGCGGGATCAATCCGTCCCGGTCTTGTCCGCGGGCTTCTCCGGCGGCATCCGCAGCGGCGCCCGGGTGCGGTCGTTGCCCGCAATGGCGACCTTGGTGGCCAGGCGGATGAACTCGCGCTTTTCCTCTTCGTCCAGCCCCACCAGCAGGTTGCGCTGCATCTCTTCGACGATAGGGCGGATATGGGCGATGCGCTCGGCGCCCTCGGGCGTCAGGGCCAGCACCTTTGCGCGGCGATCCTTCGGGTTGGTCCGGCGTTCGATCAGCCCCTTGGCGCAGAGCCGTTCGATCACCCCCCCGATGGTGGCGCGGTCATGCGCGATCATCCCGGCCAGCGTCGCCTGGTCGATGCCGGGATGTTCCTGCAGCATGGCAAGGGCCGCGAATTGCGGCGAGGTCAGGTCGACCCCCGCCTCGCGCATGCGTTCGGCAAAGATCGAGGCCGAGAGCTGTTGCAGCCGGCGGATCAGGTGGCCGGGCATTGTGTAGATGGCTTTCATGGTGCCATGATCGGACAGGCCGGGGAAAGTGACAAGTACGCATATTGTCATGGTACTGCCTATTGCCCCGAGGCGCCGTGCCGCCAGCCGTGACAAGGCTGGCCCGGTGTGCAAGGTCTGGCGGGGCGATGGGATTGGGAAAGGGCCGGGGATGGAACGACCGGATGCGGGTCTGAGGCAGTTGACCGTCTACCGGCTGCGTCGCGCCACGGTGCAGATGCTGTCGACCATTTCGCAGGAGCTGGCGCCTTTTGGCCTGCGTCGGACGACCTTTTCGGCGCTGTCCGTGGTGGTGGACCAACCGGGGTTGCGGCAGACGCAGCTGGCCGATGCGCTGGCGATCGAGCGGCCCAACCTCGTCAAGATCGTGGATGAAGTGGAGGCGGCGGGCCTGATCCAGCGGCGCCAGGCCGAAGGGGATCGGCGGGCCTATGCGCTGCACCCGACCGAGGCGGGCAAGCTGCTGCATCGGCGCGCTTTCGAAGCGGTGCAGGCCGCGGATCGGCGGCTGGTGCAGGGCTTGTCCCTGGCCGAGGTCGAGGCGCTGAATGCCGCTTTGCACCTGATCGAGTCGAATGCCGGGGGCGCGGTGGAGACCGCGTTGCAGGGTGATTGAGCCCGGTTTCCGCTCAATTTTCGCACTATAATGCAGATTTCAAACTCGGAAACTGATTTGATGCATCAAATTGCATATCGCTCAGATAAGGTGTACGCTTATCAAAATGACGATTCCGTTCTGTCCGCAGGCAGGATCGTCGCGGCGCGTCTTGGGTGCGGTTCGATCGGGGAGGATCGCGGCACCGGGTAAGGGACGGGATGACCGGCAGGAGGAGGCCAAGTCATGAATGGAAACGCAGCGATATATTTCGTGGACCGCCACGTGGACGAGGGGCGCGCCGACAAGGTGGCCTTTCGCGAAGCGGATGGCCGCAAGCGCAGCCTGACCTATGGCGCACTGGCCGAGCAGACCGGCCGCTTTGCCGGCGCGCTCTACCGTCACGGTGTGCGGCGCGAAGAGCGGATCGCGATGATCGTGCAGGACCAGGTGGAGTTTCCGGTGATCTTCTGGGGGGCGCTCAAGGCGGGTGCGATCCCGGTGCCCCTGAACACGCTTCTGTCGGCCTCGGTCTACGAGTCGATCCTCGGCGACAGCCGCGCCTCGATCCTGGTGGTGTCGGAAAAGCTGTGGGAGACGGTGAAGCCGGCGATCCAGGACAACCGTTTTCTGCGCGCGGTGGTGGTGATCGGAGAGGCGCCGGATGGCACCGAGAGCTACGAGGATTTCATTGCCGGCGCACCGGTCGAGGACCCTGTCGAGGCCTTTGACGATGAAATGGCCTTCTGGCTCTATTCCTCGGGGTCGACGGGGCAGCCCAAGGGTGTGCGTCACGTCCATTCCAGTCTGAAGGCCACCGCCGATACATTCGGTGCGCAGGTGCTGGGCATCCGCGAAGAGGACACCGTCTATTCCGTTGCCAAGATCTTTTTCGCCTACGGACTGGGCAATGCCATGTCCTTTCCGATGGCGGTGGGCGCGACGACGGTGCTGCTGTCCGGACGGCCCACGCCCGACGTGGTCTTTGCCATCCTGGAGGCCGAGCGCCCGACGCTGTTCTGCGGGGTGCCGACGCTCTATGCCGCGATGAATGCGGCGATGGACAAGTCGGGCGTGCCGGCCCATGCCATGCGGCTGTGCACCTCTGCCGGTGAGGCGCTGCCCAAGGAGGTGGGTGAACGCTGGTTCAGGATGACCGGGGCCGAGATCGTCGACGGTGTCGGTTCGACCGAGATGCTGCACATCTTCCTCAGCAACCGGCCCGGAGAGATCGTCTATGGCACCTCCGGCACCCCGGTGCCGGGCTACGAGGTGCGGCTGGTGGATGAACACGACGAGGACGTGCCAGAGGGCGAGGTGGGCGAGCTGCTGGTGCGTGGGCCCTCGGCGGCGGATGGCTACTGGAACCGGCGGCACAAGTCGCGGTCGACCTTCGAAGGACACTGGACCCGGACGGGTGACAAGTACGAATGCACCGCCGAGGGGCGGTATGTCTACTGCGGGCGCACCGACGACATGTTCAAGGTTTCCGGCATCTGGGTCAGCCCCTTCGAGGTGGAACAGGCGCTGATCGAGCATCCCGCGGTTTTGGAGGCCGCCGTGGTCGCCTGTGCCGACGAAAAGGGTTTGGACAAGCCCAAGGCCTTTGTCGTGCTCAAGGAGGGGCAGGAGGCCGCCGCTGTCGAGGGGCTCAAGGAGTTCGTGAAGGAAAAGATCGGCATGTGGAAATACCCGCGCTGGATCGAGGTGGTCGAGGACCTGCCCAAGACCGCGACGGGCAAGATTCAACGTTTCAAGCTGAGAGGGGCGGCATGACTGCGGATTGGACGGAAAGCGGCCGGTTGAGCGCCGGCGGCAAGGAATTGGAATACGCCTGCTACGGGCCCTCGCCGGACAAGGCGCCGACGCTGGTCCTGCTGCACGAGGGGCTGGGGTGCGTGGCGCTGTGGCGGGATTTCCCCAAGGCGCTGGCCGAGGCGACGGGCTTTGGCGTCTTTGCCTTTTCGCGTGCGGGTTATGGCCAGTCGGACCCGGCGGACCTGCCGCGCCCGCTGGATTACATGACGCGCGAGGCGGTGGACGTGCTGCCCGAGGTGCTGGAGGCGATCGGCTTTCAGCGCGGGGTGCTGGTGGGTCACAGCGACGGCGCGACCATCGCGGCGATCTACGCGGGCAGCGTGTCGGACCTGCGGGTACGGGGGCTGGTGCTGATGGCGCCGCATTTCTTTACCGAGGAGATGGGGCTGGCCGAGATTGCCAAGGCGAAAGAGGCGTATGACACCACCGACCTGCGCGAGAAGATGGCGCGCTATCACCGAGACCCGGACAATACCTTCCGGGGTTGGAACGACAGCTGGCTGCACCCGGAATTCAAGGCCTGGAACGTGGGTGACGTGATCGACTACCTGCGCATCCCGGTGCTGGCGGTGCAGGGGAAGGACGACCAGTACGGCACGCTGGCGCAGATCGAGGAAGTCGAGAGCCGTAGTTACGCGCCGGTGGACACTCTGATCCTGGACGACTGCCGCCATGCGCCACACCTGGACCAGCCGGAAAAGGTGGTCGCGGGCATCGCAGAGTTCTGCGCCCGGCTGGAGCGGATCGAAGCCGCCGAACCCGAGGTCGCGTGACCATGTCGGCCTGGCACAGGCCGACCCACGCCCATGTGCCGGGGCAGAATGCCCGGCACCCGGAGGGCGCTTTCGACCACATCAGGGCCTCGGCCCAACCGGGCATGACCCCGGCGGACCTGGCGGAAAGCGATGCTTTCCGCCACGGCTTTTTCTACATCGACAGCGGTTTCTACTGGGAAGCGCACGAGGTGCTGGAGCCGATCTGGATGGCCTTGCCCGAAGGGCAGGACCGGCGGTTCCTCCAGGCGCTGATCCAGACCGCCAATGCCTTTCTGAAACGCGAGATGATGCGTCCCGGTGCGGCGCGGCGGCTGTGCGGGATCGCGCGCGACCTGCTGCCGGCATCGCGCGAGGCTTGGGTCATGGGCATTGGCGCGGGACGCATCCACGCAATGCTCGATTCTCTTGAGGGGGATCTGAGGTCTGCACTATAGTGCATTAAATTGCCTGATATGTGTTGGATTGCGCCAAGGTCATTGAGTTTGCAGGATTTATTCTGTGCTCTATTGTGCATACATAAGTTTACTTACTTTCGGCTTTGATGTAAGTTGGCTGCAGCTTCGCGACCAGGGAGGACCCGATGACCAAGATGATCGACTTTCAGACCGACCCGTCAAAGTACCGCCATTGGCGTGTCGAGTATGACGGCCCCGTAGCCACGCTCATCATGGACGTCGACGAGGATGCGGGTCTCTTCGAGGGCTACAAGCTCAAGCTGAATTCCTACGACCTGGGTGTCGACATCGAGCTGAGCGATATCGTGCAGCGGATGCGGTTCGAACATCCCGAGGTCAAGACCGTGGTCATGAAGTCGGGCAAGGCGGGCGTGTTCTGCGCCGGTGCGAACATCCGGATGCTGGGCGGTGCCGCGCATAGCCACAAGGTGAACTTCTGCAAGTTCACCAACGAGACCCGCAACGGTTTCGAGGCCGCCGAAGAGGAGAGCGGCCAGAAGTACATCGCCGCCGTCAAGGGCGCCTGCGCCGGGGGCGGCTACGAACTCGCGCTGGCCTGCAACCACATCATGCTGACCGATGACAGCACCTCGTCCGTCGGCCTACCCGAGGTGCCGCTGCTGGCGGTTCTGCCGGGCACCGGCGGCCTGACCCGCGTCACCGACAAGCGCAAGGTGCGCCGCGACCTGGCCGACATTTTCTGCTCGATCGAGGAAGGCGTGAAGGGCAAGCGCGCTAAGGACTGGCGCCTGGTAGACGAGGTCATCCCGAACTCGAAATTCGACGACACGGTGATGGAGCGGGCGAAGGAATTCGCAGCCGCCTCGGACAAGGCGGACGTGGCGCAGGGCATCCAGCTGGGCCCGCTGTCGCGGACCATCACCGAGGACGCGGTCAGCTATTCGCTGGTCGAGGTCGAGATCGACCGCAAGGGCCGCAAGGCCACCATCACGCTGAAAGGCCCCGAAGAGGATGCGCCCGCCGACATGGACGCCTTTGCCGCACAGGGCGACCAGGCCTACATGCTGAAGCTCTGCCGTGAGCTTGAGGATGCGATCCTGCACCTGCGCCTGAACGAGATGGAAATCGGCCTCTGGATCTTCCGCACCCAGGGCGACCCGGAAAAACTGGCCGCGCATGAAGCGCTGTTGGCCGAGAACGCGGATCACTGGCTGGCCAATGAAGTGCGCCACTACTGGAAGCGCACGCTCAAGCGGATCGACGTGACCTCGCGCTCTCTGGCGGCCTTTGTCGAACATGGCTCGTGCTATGTCGGCGTGCTGGCCGAGATCCTGTTCGCGGTCGACCGCAGCTATATGATGGAAGACGAGTTCGAGGGCGACAACCGCCCGATGGCGACCATTACCCTGACCAAGGACAACTTTGGCCCCTATCCGATGGGCAACGGGTTGACCCGGCTGGAAACCCGTTTCCTGGGCGAGCCGGAGCATGTCGACGAGCTGAAAGGCAAGATCGGCGAGGCTCTGGAGGCCGAAGAGGCGGACGAGCAGGGCCTTGTCACCATGATCCTGGATGACATCGACTGGGAAGACGAGGTGCGGATCTTCATGGAAGAGCGCGCCAGCTTCAGCCCCGATGCGATGACAGGCATGGAGGCGAACCTGCGCTTTGCCGGGCCGGAAACGATGGAAACCCGGATCTTTGGCCGCCTGACCGCCTGGCAGAACTGGATCTTCAACCGCCCGAATGCCGTCGGCAAGGACGGGGCGCTGCAGCGCTACGGTACCGGCGTGCGCGGCGATTACAACATGGAGCGCGTCTGACGCGTTCGGCATGGCGGGGTGAACCCCGCCCTGCGGGCCCCGGCGAATGCCGTTCCCGTGACACCACACCCAAAGGGAGAGAGACATGCTCGATCTGATCAACGTGAGCTACGACACCCAGATCCCGAACAACGTGGGTCTGTCGTCCGACAAGAAAGTGCTGAAGGCGCTGTCGAAATGGCACCCCGGCTACCTGGACTGGTGGAACAAGCTGATCCCGCAGAACTTCCAGGAGTCGATGGTCTACCTGCGCACCGCCGTCAGCGTGGACCCCAAGGGCTGGGCCAAGTTCGACTACGTCAAGATGCCGGAATACCGCTGGGGCGTGTTGCTGGCGCCGCAGGTCGAAGGCCGCACCATTCCCTGTGGCGAACACGCCGGCCAGCCGGCCTGGCAGGAAGTGCCGGGGGAATACCGCAACCTGATGAAGCGCCTGATCGTCATCCAGGGCGACACCGAGCCGGGTTCGGTCGAACAGCAGCGCTTCCTGGGCCTGACCGCGCCGTCGCTTTACGACATGCGCAATCTGTTCCAGGTCAACGTCGAAGAGGGCCGCCACCTCTGGGCGATGGTCTACCTGCTGCAGAAGTATTTCGGCAAGGACGGCCGCGAAGAGGCGGATGACCTGCTGATCCGCTCGTCGGGCAGCGAAGAAGCGCCGCGGATGCTTGGCGCCTTCAACGAGGAAACGCCGGACTGGCTCTCCTTCTTCATGTTCACCTACTTTACCGACCGTGACGGCAAGATGCAGCTGGAGAGCTTGGCGCAGTCGGGCTTCGACCCTCTGTCGCGCACCTGCCGGTTCATGCTAACCGAGGAAGCGCACCACATGTTCGTGGGCGAGACCGGTGTCGGCCGCACCATCCAGGCGACCGTCGAGGCGATGAACAAGGCCGGCATCACCGATCCCTACGACGTGGGCAAGATCCGCGACCTGAACGTGATCGACCTGCCGACCATCCAGAAGAAGCTCAACCTGCACTACACGCTTTCGCTGGACCTCTTCGGGCAGGAAGTCTCCACAAACGCTGCCAATGCCTTCAACGCGGGCATCAAGGGCCGGTACATGGAGAACCGGATCGACGACGACCACATGCTCAAAAACGACACCTACAAGGTGCTGGACCTCGAGGATGGCAAGATCGTCGAAAAGGACGTGCCCGCGCTGACCGCGATCAACATGCGCCTGCGCGACGACTATATCCGCGACGCGGCGGGCGGCGTGAAGCGTTGGAACAAGATCATCGAAAAGGCCGGGATCGAGTTCGAGCTGAAGCTGCCGCATCAGGCCTTCAACCGCAAGATCGGCATCTTCGCGGGCCACAACTTCGACCCGGACGGCAACCATGTCTCGGGCGAGGAATACGACAAGGGCATCACCAAGTGGCTGCCGACCCATGCGGACGGTGACTATATCCAGTCGCTGATGAAGCCGGTCTACGAGCCGGGCAAATACGCCAGCTGGATCGCCCCGCCGAAGGTGGGCATCGACAACAAGCCGGGCGACTTCGAATACGTCAAGCTGCACATGGCCTGATGCGCCGGGGACGGGGATCACACCCGTCCATCCCGAACCAATGGGCGGCGCGGGGTATGGCCCCGCGCCGGACCGACCAGCAGGAGGAGGAAACGCGATGATTACCAAACGGAACGTCGGCCATGCGCCGCGCGTGACCGAGGTCGCGAAGGAACTGGGCGAGATCGGCTGCTGCATCGGATGCGAGAATTGCCGCGGCTTGTGCCAGGCCGTGATCGAGGCCATAGCTGTCCCAGAGGCCGTTTTGCACCGGGGGACGCAATGAACAAGCCGCTGAAACAGCACCTGATCGACCCGGAAATCTGTATCCGCTGCTATACCTGCGAGATGACCTGCCCCGTGGGCGCGATCGAGCATGACGAGAACAACGTCGTCGTGAACGCGGATGCCTGCGATTTCTGCATGGACTGCATCCCGGTCTGTCCGACCGGCTCCATCGACGAATGGCGCGTGGTCGAGAAACCCTATTCGCTCGAAGAGCAATACGAGTGGATGGAACTGCCCGAACAGGGCGAGGTTTCCGTGGCCGAAAGCGCCGAGGATGGCACCGAAAGCGGTGAGGACCCGGTGGCGGCCCTGCTGGCCGAGGCGCACAAGGGCGCTGGCGGCAAGGCAAAGGCGCCCGCCAGCGCGGCCAAGCCGACGGTCAACCTCTACAACCTCGCCAACCCGGTCGAGGCGGTGGTGCAGGGCAACTATCGCCTGACCGCCGAAGGCGCGGACACGGATGTTCGTCACATCATCCTGGATTTCCAGGGCAAGCCCTTTCCCGCTCTTGAGGGGCAGTCGCTGGGCATCATCGCGCCGGGCACAGATGCCGAGGGCAAGGCACACCTGCCGCGGCTCTACTCTGTCTCTTCACCACGTGACGGTGAACGCGCGGGCTATCACAACGTCTCTCTGACGGTGAAGCGCGAGGAAGGCGGCGTCTGTTCGAACTACGTCTGTGACCTGAAAAAAGGTGACAAAGTGCAGGTGACGGGGCCTTTCGGGGCGACCTTCCTGATGCCGAACGATCCCGATGCCCGCCTGTTGATGATCTGTACCGGCACCGGCTCGGCGCCGATGCGGTCCTTCACGATGGCGCGTCAGCGCACCGTGGGCAAGAAATCCGGCGGCATGGTGATGTTCTTTGGCGCGCGGACACCGGACTCGCTGCCCTATTTCGGACCGCTCAACAAGGTGCCTTCCAGCCTGCTGCAAAAGCACCTGGTGTTCAGCCGGATGCCCGGCCAGGACAAGGAATACGTCCAGGATCGGATGCGCGTCGAAGAGGACATCGTGGCCGACATGCTGCAGGACCCCAACACGCATATCTACATCTGCGGGCTGAAGGAGATGGAGGAGGGCGTCGAACGCTCGTTCACCAACATCGCCGAAAGCATCGGCCAGCAGTGGCGCAACCTGCGCGATGTCCTTCGCGAGGAAGGCCGCTATCATGTCGAGACCTATTGAGATGGAAGACCGTCCCGACAATGCCCATCGGCATGTGATCCGCGTGACCTGGGGCGACTGCGACCCGGCGAAAATCGTCTACACGGCGCGCATCCCCTGGTTCGCGCTGGATGCCATCAACGGTTGGTGGGTCGAGAACCTGGGCGGCGACGGCTGGTTCCAGATGGAGATCGACCGCAACGTGGGCACGCCCTTTGTGCGGCTGGAAATGGATTTCCGCAGCCCGATCACGCCCCGGCACGAACTGGTCTGCCACGTCTGGCCGGTGCGCCTGGGCGAGACCTCGATCACCTTCCGGGTCGATGGCGAGCAGGACGGCAAGCTGTGCTTTTCCTCGCGGACGGTCAGTGTCTTCATCGAGGCGGATGCCTTTTCCAAGCGCACGCCGCCCGATGACATGCGCGCCGCGATCGAAGCGCGGCTGCCCGCGGCCTAGACCGGGGTGCGGGTGCCATGACCGGACCGGCGCGCGGAGCGGAAGAGGCGGATCCAGCTGCGCTTTACCGGTTGGTCGGAGATCGCGTGCGCGCGGCCCGCAAGTCATCGGGCCTGACACGGCAGGACCTGGCGGAGCTGTCGGGCGTCTCGCCGCGCTACCTGGCCAAGCTGGAAGGCGGTGACGGCAATATCTCGATCGGCCTGCTGAAACGGGTGGCGCTGGTCCTGGGCCGTCCGATGGCAGAGCTTTTGGCCGAGGAGGATCCGCTGGCGCCGGATCTTGCGCAGCTTTCACTGCTGTACCGCAATGCCTGCGGCGCGACGCGAGAACAGGTCTTTCGGGTGCTGGACCCGGGGCGCCTGCGGGCGCAAAAGGCGGAACGCATCTGCCTTGTCGGTCTGCGCGGCGCGGGCAAATCCACGCTGGGTGCGCGCATCGGCGCCGACCTGGGCCTGCCCTTTGTCGAGATGAACGCCGAGATCGAGCGCAGCGCCGGCATGGCGGTGTCCGAGATCATCGCGCTGTACGGGGCGGAGGGCTATCGCCAGATCGAGGCGGAGGCGCTGGACCGGCTCTTGGCGACGCAAAGCCGGATCGTCCTGGCCGCCAGCGGCGGCATCGTCGAGGAACCGCAGACTTTCGAGCGGACGTTGGCGGGCTTTCACACGATCTGGGTCAAGGCCGCGCCGGGGGATCACATGGACCGGGTCCGGGCGCAGGGGGATACCCGGCCGATGGCAGGCAATCCGCAGGCAATGTTGCAGTTACGCGAGATCCTGAAGGCGCGGGAGGCGAGTTACCGAAAGGCCGAACACCACCTGGACACCAGCGGCCGGTCGGTGGAGCAGTCCTTGCAGGACCTGCGCGGGTTGATCGCGGCGCAGGGCCTGCTAGCAGGGCAGGGCGGCTAGACGCGCCGCCCTTGCGCGGGTCAGAGCCAAGTGTTGCGGCAGTAGTCGGGCGCCTGGTCCAGCCGGTCGTTGCAGGCCTGCAGCTGCTTGCAGTCTTCCTGCTGGCGGCACTGGGTGCAGCGCATCACCGCCGCGCGAAAGGCGATGGCCTGACCTTCGGGGTTGCGTTGGGTCGCCTCTGCCAGATCGTAACCCAGGCGCTGGGCCATTCCGTGGGTCAGTTCGGTGCTTTGCGCCATCTTTCTCATGAACATCGGGGTATTCCTTGCAAATGCAATCCTGTCTTTGAGCGGAGCATGCCGCAGGATCGGCTCCTGGACATTGACCTCTGTCAACACGGCTGAAGGAAGATGATTGTTTTCGGGGATGAAATTTGTTAAGTATACAAATTAGGATGATACATAACAAATTTGGGAGGGGGATTTGTCATGGCTTCAAAGCGGCTGATGAGGGCCGCTCTGGCGGTATGGCGGCCGGCCTTCCCGTTTCTCGATGATTGGTCTTCCTCGGACTGAGGGCCGAACCTTCCCTTCCCACTCAACACGGAGGCGGCCATGCAGGCCTATATCCCTTACGGCGCTTACTGGAGCACACCTTTTGCCCGTTGGCAGGGCGAGTTCGCGGAACTGCACGCGATGGAATTCGCGGCGCATGTGACGCGCGAGGCGCTGGCTCAGCGAGACATTCCCGTCGAGACCTTCGATTTCGCGGCCTACGGTCTGACGGTGCCGCAATACCGCAGTTTCTATGGCCTGCCCTGGTTCACGGGCATGATCGGGGCCGAACGCCTGCCGGGGCCGACAGTCAACCAGGCCTGCGCGACGGGGGCGCGTCTGCTGGCCACCGCGGCCGGCGAGTTTGCCATCGGGGCGGCCTCTGCCGCGTTGCTCGTCTCGGGGGACCGGACCTCGAACAGCCCGCATGTCTACTATCCCGCACCGGGCGCGCCCGGCGGCACGGGACAGAGCGAGGACATCGTGCTGGAGAGTTTCAACAAGGATCCCTTTGCCCGTTGCGCGATGATCGACACGGCGGACAACGTGGCGCGCCGCGTGGGGATCGAGACCGCCGAACAGCATGAACTGACCCTGTACCGTCAGGGCCAGTACCAGGAGGCGCTGAAAGACGACTGGGCCTTTCAGAAACGCTACATGGCGGCGGAATTCGCCGTGCCCGATCCGCGCTTTCGCAAGACGGTCAAGACGATTTCAGGCGATTGCGGCGTCTATCCGGCCTCGCCCGAGAAGATGGCGGCGCTGAAGCCGGTGCGCGAGGGCGGCACGGTCACTTTTGCGGCCCAGACCCATCCGGCGGATGGCAACGCGGGGCTGGTCATGGTGTCCGATCCGGGCCGGGCGCGTGACCTGGCCACGCGGGGGGATGCGCCGCTGGTCGAGCTGGTGGCGGCGGCGCAGGCGCGCGAGGAAACGGCTCATATGCCCGCCGCCCCCATCGACGCCGCACGCCGCGCGCTGGACCTTGCGGGGCTGTCGATCAATGACATGGACGTGGTCAAGTCACACAACCCGTTTGCGGTCAACGACATCGCCTTTGCCCGCGCCTTTGGCATCGACTGGCGCGACATGAACAACTTTGGCAGCTCGCTGATCTGGGGGCATCCGCAGGGGCCGACCGGTCTGCGGGCCATCATCGAAATGATCGAAGAGCTGGAAATGCGGGGCGGTGGGCACGGTCTTTTCCAGGGCTGCGCAGCCGGCGATTCCGCAATGGCGCTGATCCTGAAGGTGCGGTAAAATGAGCCTCCGAACAGCGCGGAATTCTGTGTCACAGAGGGCTTGCGCTGTTCGGGACGTGCTGTTAGTAAGCCGCACGGTTTCTGGCAGGCTAGCCCTGCAGGATCTGATGTGCCGCCTTAGCTCAGTAGGTTAGAGCGCTTGATTGTGGATCAAGAGGTCTCCCGTTCGAACCGGGAAGGCGGTACCATCAACTCTCGGACATCAATGGAATTCTCCGGCTGGCAGCTATCCTGCTGACCGCTGCGCGGTCTGTATCCGTCAGGTGTCTGGCCGAACCGAGGTCACGACCCGCGTTCCCCAGGACTGACAGGCCGTGGCAAGACCGGGGGGCAGCGGTGCATCGGTAAAGAAGGCGTCCAGGTCTGCCAGCGAGGCGATGCGGGCAGGGGCGCTGCGCGAGAACTTGGTGTGGTCCGAGACGAGGAATGTCTTGCGCGACTGCCGCAGAATCGCCTGGCTGACGCTGACTTCCTGGATGTCGAAATCGAGCAGGTCACCATCGCGGTCCAGCGCCGAACAGCCGATCACCGCGAGGTCGAACTTGAACTTGCGGATCGTCTCGGCAGCGAGATTGCCGATCAGGCCGCCGTCCGACCGGCGCAACTGTCCCCCCGTCACGATGATCTCGCAGCCGGGATTGCCTGCAAGGATGTTGGCCACGTTCATGTTGTTCGTGACCACCATGAGGTTCTCATGGTGTTTCAGCTCTTCGGCGACGGCCTCGGTCGAGGTGCCAATGTTCAGGAACAACGAAATGCCGTTGGGGATCTGGTCGGCGCAGGCGCGGGCGATGGCGCGCTTGGCCTCCTGGTTGAGCGACCGGCGTTCGCCGTATTCGATATTCGTCGTCCCCGAGGGCAGGACCGCGCCGCCATGCACCCGCTCCAGCCGCCCGGCCTCTGCCAGGTCGGTCAGGTCGCGGCGGATGGTCTGCAGGGTGACGCCGAAATGCGCGGCGAGCCCTTCGACCGTGACCTTGCCTTCGCGGCGCGCGATGTCGAGGATCTCTGGCTGCCGGAAGGATTGGGACACGTTCGGGGCTTTCGGGTCTGGGCGTTTCTAGAGTGATGCGGCCCAGCCTTCCCCGAAACGCGCGAAATGGCAACCGGTAGGATCGGTTCGAAGGGTGGACGGGTTCGTTTTCTGCGGAAGCGAAACCGAAGAAAGCGCGATGTTTCGTGATAAATCGGAGAATCGAACACAAACGAAAAGGAATTCATTGCTTCACGCAAATTTCTTGGTCATAACTGTCGCAGAGACGCGCATGGGGGGATTCGCGTGGGACGACCGACAGACAAGACGGTTACTGACCTGTTCATCATCGGCGGCGGCATCAATGGATGTGGTATCGCACGGGATGCGGTCGGGCGCGGGTTGTCGGTCACCCTGGCCGAGATGAATGACCTTGCCTCGGCGACCTCTTCTGCCTCGACCAAGCTGTTTCACGGCGGATTGCGCTATCTCGAGTATTTCGAGTTCCGGCTGGTGCGCGAGGCGCTGA